>DATHWE010000028.1:0-5268 GCA_035460905.1 Methylophilaceae bacterium
ACCCGAAGCCGCCGTGCAGCCGCTTGCCATCCAGACCGGCACCGCCTGCTCGATGGACGGCATGATCCTCGCCGACTTCCCCGGCCCCAAGGGGCAGATCCACTACGCCAGCGGCGCGCCGGATTTCTTCTGCGACACGACGGAAATGTTCTCCATCTACTTGCAGCCGGAACAGCAGAAACGCATCACCGGCATCTTCACGCAAGACATGGCCAAGACGGACTGGGAAAAGCCGGAAGACAACTGGATCGATGCAAAAAAGGCATGGTTCGTGGTGGGCAGCAACAAGCACGGCTCGATGGGCCCGACCATCGCCACTTTTGCCGAACAGGCGCCTGCGGACAGCTTTGCCAAACAGTACGGCGGGAAAGTGGTGAAATTCGATCAGGTCACGCCGGAAATGGTGGACCTCACCGGCGGCGCCGGGCACGACGAACACATGTAACAGGCAATCTCCCGCATCAGCGCCAGTCTACGGTGCCGAATCCGTCGTGACCGAGATAGGTGTAGAAAATGCCGATGGTGCCGGTGGTCTGGCTGATACCGTTGAGGCCGGGGTAGGATGCGTCGCGATGGTTCCATTGGTATTTGATAGAGATCGCATGCTTTTCGTGGACACGGTAAGTGAACCCGATATCCGCGCGTACGATGTTGTCGTGACCGCCCCGGATGTCGTCCACGTCGCTGACGAAATATTCACGGCCGGTAAAATCGATTGAGGCCTGGTCGCCGAACACGAGGCGCAGGGCCAGCAAGGCCTGCGGCGCAACGCCGTAGTGATAGTCGCGATCGTCGTCGCCATTGACGGTACCGACCGCAGCATAGCCTGCCCCGCCCATCAACGTGCCCTCCAGCGCCACCGAACGACTGAGCCAGAGCTGCCCGGTCGTGCCCAGCGACAAGGCCGTGGTGGAAACGCGGTAGGTCTGCGGTGAAATGTAATCGTAGCTGCCATACAGCCCCCAGATGCCGCGGTAACTGTCGCCCAAGGCATAGTCGGTACCGAACAGCAGCCCGCGCGTCATCACGTTTTCGAAGACATTGGCGCTCGAGGCCGTGCCCTGGAACACGAAATAATCGAAAGGCCGCTCGTAGCGGTAACCCGGCTTCCCCGGCATGCCGTACCCCAGCATGAAATCCATCTGCGCGTCGTTTTCCTTGTTTTCCGAGGACGTCCCGGCATCGCTCTGCACGGTATTGCTCAACCCGATCTGGAGCCGGCTGTAATACCCGGCATCGCGACTGGAAAAGATGGCATCGAACCGGTCGCCGAAAGCCGTGCGATTGAATCCTGTCCCCGGCGAAATCGCGGCGGCGCCCACTTCGCGCCAGAGTGATGGCTTGCCATCACCTTTTTCCAGCAGCAGGCTCGACATCCTGAACAGGGACTCGCCCAGGAAGGAACCGCCGAAACTGGTGGAGATCATGTCGTTCCTGGAGGGCGGCGTTTTTTCCCCGGCGATCTCCCAGAAGGCGCTGCCGGCCATGGTGTAGCCCATCGATTCCCAGAAATTCAGGCCGGCGGAACGGGAAAAGCCGAAGTACATCGACCCCTGGTAGGGATGCCCGAGCTGGTTGATCTCAAAGGAGTCGGAGTCCTCGTCCCAGTTGCTGCGCAGATTGTCGCGTATCGTGGACAAGTTCGAGTCGTAGTCCGAAACGCCGCTGTAGCGGCGGTTGAACTGGTTCAGCAGAAAATCGAAACCGACAATGTCCAGCGCGGGAATGAGGAGGCTTCTGCCTTCCCCTTCCCCGAATGCTGCATTCACCGCACTCCGGGCATCCGTCTCAGCATCCGCCTCAGCATCTGGATCGGCAGCGTGAGCGCTGCAAACACAGGAAGCGGCCAGCAGGACGACAAGACTACACCGTGACTTAGCGTATGCTTTCATTTGTCGATAGTGCATCCGCAGGCTGAAGCCCGGCCATATGCGTCAAGCTGATACTGTTGTCAGAAAAAGCTGACAGGCACGGCACGCGGCTTATGGCATCGAGCACTCAAACGACGGCCTCATTACCTTTCCGGGCGGAGTGCCAATTGTCGATGAAGAGGGTATTCTGACAGAACCTGAATTGCTCACGGAGTCATCATGGAATATCAGTTTCATTCGCTCCAGACGCTTTTTGAACAACTGGGACTCGACAGCAGCCCCGAGCAGATCCGTTTATTTATTGAAACCCATGCTCCGCTGCCACACGATCTCGCACTCCATGACGCGCCATTCTGGACGCCTTCGCAAGCCAGCTTCTTGCGCGAGGCAGTGCAGGATGACAGCGACTGGACCGAGATAGTGGATACGTTGAATTCCGAGCTGCATGCGGCGCCTGCATGACAGGGCGAAGGTCCGTTCGGGCTTCATAAAAAACGGCCACCGGAGTGGCCGTTTCCATCGGCACCGACTTCAATGCAGCCAGGGCTTCTCGGGATCCTTGCCCTTATAGCTCACCCGCAGCCAGCCGATAATCTTGAGAATATCGTCCGTCGACATTAACTCGGGGTTGCCTCCTACCTGCTGATGCCAGGCCGGCATTCCCGCATCGGAACCCCCCGCGATAATTTCGAACATGCCTTTGTCGGTCACGATCCTGGAATATTGCCAGGTGTCGTCCAGGATGCTGGGGCCAGTCTGGCCGCCCGCATTGCCGCCATGGCATTGGGTGCATGACCAGAACCCGAATTTTTTCTTTCCCTCCTTGGCCTTTTCAGGATCGGCCACGTACAGCTTGGTGTAGGGATTGATGCAACTCGTCAGGAAGTGTTTCGCTTCCGGCGTATCGCCCTCCATCGGCTTGACCACGAAAGGCTGGTTGCTTGCCTTGATCGATTCGAACTTACATTCCGCGCCTGCTTCGAGCGGCATGATGCCCGCGCCTGCAAGCATCGACACAAACAACGTTCTCTTACCGACTGTCATCCTGCTTTTCATAACACCTCCCCGGTCGAATATTGCTTCACTCCATGCACTTGCTGCCTGGCCCACCACTTCACAATGAATTTCGCTACGGTCGCGGGCGCGTTCAAATCCAGAACGGGGCGCGAAGTCACGACCGGAAGATCGCTGGCAACGGCGAAGACATGTGCGTCTGAAGCCGCCAGCAATGAGTAACCCTGACTTGGGCGAAACACCTCGATCTTGGGAATCGGCGCATGCCGGAATCCCTCCACCAGCACCAGGTCGGCGAGCTCGGGATCGAGATGCCTGACCATGTCCATCAACCGGATATCCGACGGATCGCTTTTCTGCTCCGTCATCACGACCCACCGGCTTTCGGAGCTGAGCAGCACTTGCGAGGCGCCCGCGCTTCGCAAGCGATGGCTATCCTTACCGGGGCGGTCGAGATCGAATTCGGCATGCGTCTGCTTGATGATCGATACTTTCAGCCCGTATTCGGCGAATGCCGGCAACATGGCTTCGATCAGTGTGGTTTTGCCCATTCCGCTGGCCTGCGCGCAGATGCCGAGTACGGGAATATTGAACATGCCAAGGCTCCTCAGAAGGTATACATCACAGTCAGCCACAGCTTCTCGGTGTCGCGTTTGCGCGCCGCGCTGTAGACGTCGTCTTCCTGGAATCGGGCATATTCGACCTTGCCCATCCATTTCTGGTAGGTGTAGGCCGCGCCCAGATCCAGTTCCTTGCCGTACCGGTCGCCGGTGCCGGCGCCAGCTGGCGTGGTGAAATCCTCATCCGAAGCTATCCAGTGATATTCGCCGGTCAGTTGCACATCCATCACCTTGCCGCCGAACGAGACGAAGGTGTCCTTGATGCCCTGGTTCGGCGTCACCAGGAACAGGTCGGCCCAGCCCTGGAATAGATGGTTGGTGCCGAGCGGCGTCTGGAAGGCGGACTGGCCGTCGTTGCTGGACAGCACTTCATGGTCGAGACGGGCGTACCAGGTGCCGTACTGGGCGCCGCCGCCCAGCTTCAAATAGTGCGAATCGATGTTGTCGTTGCCGTCGCGGTAGTCGTCCTGCTTGGCGTATTCGGCGGTGTACAGCACCTTCCAGGCGGGATTGACTGCATGGGCGCCGTCGGCGCGCAGGCCCAAAGTGCGGTTGGAAGCCGTCTCGTTGAACGGCGCCGGATTGGTAGCCTTGACCTCGCCGTTCCAGTCGATGAAGTAGCCGTAGCCGACGATGCTTTCGCTCGGTGAAAGGCTGTACTTCACGTTGGCGATCTCGACATTGGCGCTGCGGTATTTGGTAGTGATCTGCTTGATCCCGGCGAAGTGCGCCAGATAGATCTGGGTGTCGGGCAGCAGGCCCTTGTTCTCCAGCGCGACGCCGTCGAACACCTGCATCACCTGGCGGAACTCGATGTTGCCAATGAAGCGCACGTTGTCCAGCTTGACCGACTGACGGTCGAGGCGCAGCTTGGTGTTGCGGAGGCCGGACCATTCCACAAACAGCTGGTTGATGTCGGTGTCGTCGGGATCGGCGACCACGGGAAACCGGGTTTTATCCGAAGGAACCGCTGCGCTGCGCCCGAACACGCCATTGGATGAGTCGTAGAAATCGTCGTTGAACTGCGCCACGTTGATGATCTGCGCGGCCACGCTGAAATCATGGAACGGCGCGGTCTGCCAGCCGATCAGACTGCGCAGCGTCCAGGCGTCGGCATTCTCGGTGTGCGCCGGCACATCGTCGTCCACGTGCTCATAACGCAGGCGGAAGTTGGTCATCGGTTTGCCACCGGTGATGGCTTCCATCAGCGACCCCGGCGCGGCCGGCTGATCGGCGGCCAGCGCAGGTGTGGCCAGGGTGCAGGCGGCCAGCGCAGCCAGCAGGCGACGCGTCGTTTTAGTGCGGCTCATGATGCTCTCCCATAGGAATGTGATTGTTTCTTAAATGCCCGGCGTCACGACCGGCTCGAACGACGCCTCGCCGTGCAGGTTGAGGTTGGGCACCAGCACTTCGAAGCGGGCGCTTTCGGGGCGGTATTGCAGCAGCTCGCCGCGTTCCATATCGAAATACCAGCCATGCAGCGCCAGGCTGCCCTCCTCTACCCGCCGCCGTATCCAGGGATACGAAAGCAGGTTCTCCAGCGAGATGAGGATGGCGGCCTGCTCGCACGCCTGCGCCTGGATTTCCTCGGGCTTGTCCGGCAATTCCTGCAACACTTGCAGGCGCGCATCTGCCGCGATACCCAGCCACTTGGCGATCAGTGTTTCCTCGTCGCACTCCGGCGGCCGGTTGGCCATCAGCGTGCGTATCCCGCCGCAGCGGGCATGGCCCATCACGATGACGTGCTCGACCTCCAGATTACG
>DATHWE010000029.1:0-9374 GCA_035460905.1 Methylophilaceae bacterium
CACCCTGCAACCGCTGGCGCGCTTTCCTCTCGATGCGGCAATCCTGTTTTCCGACATTCTGACGGTGCCTGATGCGATGGGCCTCGGTTTGTATTTCGCCGAAGGCGAGGGCCCGAAGTTCGAACGCCCGCTGCGCAATGAATGGGAAATCCGCGACCTGATCGTGCCAGACCCGGTCGAGCATCTGGGTTACGTCATCGATGCCGTTTCCAGCATCCGCAAGGCGCTGGCCGGCTCGGTGCCCTTGATCGGCTTTTCCGGCAGCCCCTGGACGCTGGCGACCTACATGGTCGAAGGGCAGGGCGGCACCGATTTCCTCATCATCAAGAAAATGGCCTACGAACGGCCGGACCTGCTGCATCACATCCTGGACATCACCGCCCAGTCCGTCACCAGCTATCTCAATGCACAGATCGAAGCTGGCGCGCAAGCCGTGATGATTTTCGATTCCTGGGGCGGCGCGCTGTCGCATGCGGCCTACAAGGAGTTTTCACTGGCCTACATGGAACGCATCGTCTCCGGCCTGATCCGCGACCGCGAAGGCCGCGTCGTGCCGCGCGTCGTGTTCACCAAGGGCGGCGGCCTGTGGCTGGAAAGCATGGCCAACATCGGTGCGGACGCACTCGGACTGGACTGGACAGTGGACATAGGCGAAGCCCGCAAGCGCGTGGGCGACAAGGTGGCATTGCAAGGCAATCTCGATCCGGCCATCCTGCTATCCAGCCCGCAAGCCATCGAACGCGAAGTCGCCAATATCCTGGCGAGTTACGGTGAGGGTAGTGGTCATGTATTCAACCTGGGCCACGGCATCACGCAATTTACGCCGCCGGAGAACGCTGGGGTCATGATCGACGCGGTACACGCGATCAGCCGGCAATATCATACTGCTTAAAACTCCAGCGGATCTACGTCCACCGACCACCTGACCTTGCCGCCCTGCGGCAAGGCTCTCAGTTGCGCTACCCAGGCCTGCAGGAATTGCTGCAATGCCTGGCGCGATTCAGCCTGCATCAATAACTGCGCACGCTCCATGCCTTTGAGACGCTCCATCTGCGGCCGCACCGGATCATAGATGGTGACCTTGCTCTCAATAGCACGTGCCGCTCTCGCTGCGCACTCCAGAAACTCCTGCACCGGTCCGAAATTTGTCGCTTCCGCGCGCAACAATGCTTCGAAGCAATAAGGCGGGAAATGCGCGAGCTTGCGCTCTTCCAGCAATGAACCGGCAAATTCGGGATAGTCCTGCTTTTGCAGCGCATGAAAAAGCACGTGATCGGGAAAGTTGGTCTGGATGAGCACCTCACCCGGCTTATCGGCGCGTCCGGCGCGACCTGCCACCTGCAATAGTTGGGCAAAAAGACGTTCGGCAGCGCGAAAATCCGGGCTGAACAGCGCGCTGTCCGTATCCACCACCCCCACCAGCGTCAGATTCGGAAAGTCATGCCCTTTAGCCAGCATTTGCGTGCCGACCAGGATATCGACTTCGTTGGCGTGCACCTGCGCGGTCATGTCCTTGATTGCGTGCTTGCGGCGCATGCTATCGCGGTCTACCCGCAGGATGCGGGCTTCGGGAAAGATGCCCGCCAGCACTTCCTCCAGCCGCTGCGTACCATGCCCGGTAGGGTGCAGATCGGGGTTGCCGCAGCTCGGACATTGGAGCGGCGGGCGCTGCTCGTGGCCGCAGTGATGGCAACGCAACTTTCTTTCGCGAAGATGCACCACCAGCCGGCTGGAACAGCGCATGCACGGGGCGACCCAGGCGCAGGCGCTGCAAAGCAGTACCGGCGAATAGCCGCGACGGTTGATGAACAACAGGCTTTGTTCGCCGCGCTCCAGCCGCTGACGCATCGCTGCTATCAATTGCGCCGATATCCCATCCTGCGGCCGCTGGATACGTGTATCGATACAACGCACTTGTGGCAGCGCCGCACTTTCCACCGCGCGCGCCGTGAGGGTCAGCAGCTTGTAACGCCCGGCCTGGGCGTTATGCCAGCTCTCCAGGGAAGGCGTCGCCGAGCCTAGCACGATGGGCACATTCGCCATCTTGGCACGCATGATGGCGACATCGCGCGCCGAATAGCGCATCGCATCCTGCTGTTTGTAAGAGGAATCATGCTCCTCGTCGACGATAACGACGGCGATGCGCGCCATCGGGGTAAAAACCGACAGTCGAGTTCCGATAACGATACGCGCTTCACCGCTCTGCGCCCGCAGCCAACCATGCAAGCGCTCACTCTCATTCATCTGGCTGTGCAGCATAACGATGGGATGGTGCGGGAAACGTGCCCTGAACCGCGCCTCCAGTTGCGGCGTCAGATTGATTTCCGGCACCAGCACCAATGCCTGCGCCGTCGGGTCTGCAAGCACCGCTTGCAGCAACTGCATATATACCTCGGTTTTGCCGCTACCCGTAATGCCGTGCACCAGCCAGACACAAAAGCCCGACCCTTCCGCCAATACGGCATCGACCGCATACTGTTGGTCGGCATTCAGCGTTGGCCCTGCCTTGGGTTCCATGGGCAGGAACGCCGGCTTTTCAATCTCGACTTCCTTTACTAAACCCTTTTCCAGCATCTGCCGGATCGCCGCCCGCCAACCGGCGGCAATGGCGACCAAGGTCGAAGCATCCTGCGGGCCGGCTTCCAGCAAGACCTGATACATCTTCCTTTGCAGAACTGCACGAGCCGGGATCAGATCGATCCCAGCCTCCGTGGCGGCAGATGTCAGCGCATAGCCCATCCGGCGCGGCAGACTGGCCGGTTGCGCTTCGCGCAGGCGAGAAGGCAGGGCGGCGAGCAAAGCCTGACCGAAAGGGTATTGATAGTAATCCGCACAAAAGGCCAGCAGCTTCAATGCCGCGGTGGGCAAGGGTGACTCGTCGTCATAAGCGAAGGCAATCGGCTTCAGCTTGCCGATGGGATATTCCGAAGCAGCAACACGTGCGATGACAATGCCAATGACGCGTCGACGTCCGAACGGGACGAGTACACGCTGGCCAGGCTGCACCGCACTGCCGCCGTCGAGATAATCGAACAGGGTGGCAAGCGGCACGTCGAGTGCGACGCGGAGAATATTCATGCTGTCATCGAAAAGGGGTGGGCAGCCGTTATAGCAATGCAGGCAACGTTGGAACCCGTTAAAATAACGATTTTTTCTATCAAGAATCGCTTTGAAAGCACATCTTACCGAATTACTGACCCAGGCGGCAAAAGCCGTGGCCCCGGAACAAGGGGAGTTAGCCATCGTTCTGGAGCGCCCGAAATCCGCCGAGCACGGCGATTTCGCCACCAACCTGGCGATGATGTTGGCCCGTCCGCTCAAGCAGAATCCGCGCGCCATCGCTGAAAGCCTGATCAATGCGCTGCCGGCCTCGCATTATGTGGCGAAAACCGAAATCGCCGGCGCGGGCTTCATCAATTTCTTCCTCAGCCCCGCCGCCAAGCATGCGGTAGTGCGCGACATCCTGGGCAAAGGCATCGATTTCGGCCGGAATAATCACGGTCAGAAGCGCAAGGTGCAGGTGGAGTTCGTTTCCGCCAACCCGACCGGTCCGCTGCACGTCGGCCATGGCCGCGGTGCAGCAGTGGGCGATTGCCTGTGCCGCCTGCTGGATGCGACCGGCTGGGATGTCACCCGCGAGTTCTATTACAACGATGCCGGCGCGCAGATTGATAACCTGACGCTGTCCGTACAATGCCGCTGCAAAGGCCTGACCCCGGACGACGCAGCTTGGCCGGAGGATGGTTATCGCGGCGACTATATCGTCGATGTCGCCAAGGCCTACATGGCCAAGGAGAAGATCGACGCCGAGGACAAGCATGTCATCGGCGCGGGCGACCCCGACAATGCTCCCGCCATCCGCGAATTTGCGGTGGCCTACCTGCGCCGCGAGCAGGATCTGGACCTGCGCGCGTTCGACGTGAACTTCGATGTTTATTCGCTCGAATCCGCGCTGTATACCGAGGGCAAAGTTGAAAATACCGTGCAGCAATTAATCGCCAGCGGCCATACCTACGAGCAGGACGACGCGCTCTGGCTACGCACGACCGAATTCGGCGACGACAAGGACCGCGTCATGCGCAAGCGCGAAGGCGGCTATACCTATTTCGTACCGGACGTGGCTTATCACGTGGATAAGTGGCAGCGCGGCTTCACGCGCGTCATCAACGAGCAGGGCGCCGATCACCACAGCACTATCACCCGCGTGCGCGCCGGCTTGCAGGCGCTGGACATCGGCATCCCGCATGGCTGGCCGGATTACGTGCTGCACCAGATGGTGACGGTGATGCGCGGCGGCGAAGAGGTCAAACTCTCCAAGCGCGCCGGCAGCTATGTGACATTACGTGACCTGATCGACGAGGTCGGCCGCGATGCCACGCGTTATTTCCTGGCCGCACGCCGTGCCGATTCGCAGCTGATTTTCGACATCGACCTGGCGCGTGCCCACACCAACGACAACCCGGTGTACTACATCCAGTACGCCCATGCGCGCATTTGCAGCGTGCTCGAACAGTGGGGCGGCGATACCGCCAAGCTGGCCGATATCGCTCTTGCACCATTAACCACCACGCACGAGCTGGCGTTGCTGCAACGCCTGGCCGAATATCCGCAAACCGTGGAAACGGCTGCGCAGGAACTCGCGCCGCACATGATTGCCTACTACCTCAAGGATTTGGCCGGCGATCTGCACAGCTACTACAATGCGCAACAATTCCTGGTAGAGGACGAGGCCGTGAAGCACGCCCGTCTGGCATTGGTGTTCGCCACCCGCTTTGTATTGCAAAGCGGCCTGCAACTGCTCGGGGTAAACGCTCCGGAGAAAATGTAAGCAAATATGACTCGCGACTACAAACCTACCGCTTCAAGGCAAAAACCTGCCGGCAAGAACAACGCTTTCATTACCGGTCTTTTGGTCGGCATGATTCTGGGGATAGGTATCTCCGTTGCCGTGGCAATCCTGGTCACCGGCGGCAAGAGCCCATTTATCGAGCATGAAACATCGGTGGAACCGGTGCCTGCCGAAACCTCCAAAGACATGAATTCGGAAGAGGGGGCGGTGCCGGCGGAAAACAACGAAGCCAAGCCCGACGCCAACCGCTTCGATTTCTACAAGATCCTCCCCGGTGAAAGCCAGGTTACGGAGCAGGAAATCCAGCAAAGCAAGGAAGCACAGCAAAATCAGGCGCCAGCCATCGAAAATTACTTTCTGCAAGTCGGTGCTTTCCAGACCGAAGAGGAAGCCGACAATATCAAGGCCAAGCTCGCATTACTTGGGCTGGAAGCAGTCGTGCAAACCGCCAATGTGCCGGATAAAGGTGTCTGGCACCGAGTCCGCGTCGGCCCGTATACCGACCTGGATCAAATCAGCAAGGCACGCGCCGAGCTGACCAAGAATGGCTTCAACGCCGATTTGATCAAGATTCACAGCAACGTTCCCGACCAATAAAGGAAAACCTATGAAATCGCTCCTCACCGCCCTGTTGATGCTGGTTTCCAGCGTGGCTATCGCCGGACCGCAAGCAGGCTTCGAATACCAGCAAACGCAGCAGGCCATCCCCACCGACAATCCGGCCAAGGTCGAAGTCACCGAGCTCTTCTGGTACGGCTGCCCGCATTGCTACGAGCTTGAGCCGCATCTGGCCGTATGGGTGAAGAAGCTTCCCCAAGACGTCGTCTTCAAGCGCGTTCCGGGTATTCCGCGCCCCGACTGGGCGCCCGGCGCCAAAGCTTATTACGCAATGGAAGCTCTTGGAGTGCTGGATAAACTGCACGCCCCGTTCTTCGAGGCCATTCACAAGCAACGGAGCGTGAAGGCCAACGACGAAGCGGCAATGATCGACTGGATCACCAAGCAATCCGGCATGGATCGCAAGAAGGTCAGCGACGCGTACAACTCGTTCTCGGTCAACACCAAGAACATGCGTGCCATGCAAATCTTCCGCGCCTCCGGCGCCACCGGTGTACCTGCCCTGATCGTCGACGGCAAGTACATCACTTCCATCAGCATGGCCGGCGGCACCGAGGAAGTGCTGAAAGTCGCCGACCAACTGATTGCAAAAGCCCGCGCCGAAAAAACCGGCAAACGCTAATGCCCAGCCAGTCCGCACCCTCCAAACCCGCCACCCGGCGGGTTTTTATTACCGGCGCCTCCAGCGGCATTGGTGCCGCGCTGGCCCGGTACTATGCCGCGCAAGGCGCAGTGCTAGGGCTGGTCGCACGGCGCGGCGAACTGCTGGCCGAACTCGCCGCCAGCCTCAATACCGAATGCATTACCTACGCCGTGGATGTACGTGATGCCGTCGCCATGCGCACCGCCGCAGAAGACTTCATGCAGCGCCACGGCACTCCGGATATCGTCATCGCCAACGCCGGCGTCAGTCGCGGCACGCTGACCCAATACGCGGAAGACCTCGCGGCTTTCCGCGCCGTAATGGACATCAACGTCCTTGGCCTGCTACACACCTTCCACCCCTTCATCGAACCCATGTGCCGCTCAGGCCAAGGTCATCTGGCAGGAATCGCCAGCGTCGCCGGCCTGAGAGGCCTCCCAGGAGCGAGTGCCTACTCCGCCTCCAAGGCCGCCGCCATCAGCTATCTCGAAAGCCTGCGGGTGGAATTGACCAAAACCGGCGTCAGCGTCACCACCCTCTGCCCCGGTTACATCCGCACCCCGATGACCGACGTCAACACCTACCCCATGCCTTTCATGATGGAAGCTGACGATGCCGCCGCCAAAATGGCCCGCGTCATCGAGCAGAAACGCCGTTACGTTATTCTGCCGTGGCAGATGGCGCTGGTAGGGCGCTTGATGAAACTTTTACCGGCTTGGGTATGGGATTGGGCAATGAAGAATGCGCCGCATAAAGCGCGAGTGAATTTGAATTGATTGCAATAAATAACCTATTATTATCAATAACTTGTCTTTTTATCAGCCACGGCAAGCTATTTACCGACAGGCCGTGATTTCAGCGGTGTACAACTTATAGAGGTGCCCATGAGCGGAAAAGATTCGGAGCTCGCTGAATTGAAAGCCGAAGCTGTGGCTACTATCCAGGCAGCATGCGACCTGTTGGGCAATCTCAAGATTGAGGGTAAAAAGAATCGGGAGAAGTCAAAGAGCGCATATGGGGCCGTTCTAGAAGCACATGCGCTTATGACCGGTACTCTCCAAAAAGCCTTCCTTCGTAAAAACGGTGTTCCTGGAAAAACCACGGAACAGGTTTCTCAACGATTATTACTACTCGCTTCATTCGTTCATGGGATAGATTTATGTGAGACCTCCATATCCGAAGGCTTTTATATTCAAGCCGCAGCGCTACTGAAGCAGGAGCTAGAAACGATCTCGGCCATTGAAGAAGTAAAAGGCGGGAAGCGTAAGGATGGAAAAACGCCAAACGTTAAGTATGCTCCCTGGAGCCTTGGGCAACTGTATGGAGCACTTAATGACGCAGCCCATGTGGGTAAGGGTAATGTGCTTCAAACGATTGTTGGAATGAACCCGCGGGGCGAGGCGCAACCGGTGTCATTAACGCCTCGGTTCATAAAGGATATCGCCGTCCGTCTGTACGGTCTCCATACAGCCCTATTAACACGGGCATGTTGGGAGTTGGATTGCCTGTATTGCGAACTATATGGAGAAGGGCTAACAGACGTTGAGAAAAGCACTCTCCTCATCGCATTGCAATGCCTTCAGAGGGACGGCGTACTTGGCATTCCAGAGGATCCGATGACTCAATAAGTCAATCACCTGGACGTCCCCTTCTCCACATATCAACAACTTTCTCTTGGGCTAGAGATGGTAACTCGGCAGTCGGTCTAGGCCGACTACTAAAACAAAAGCCGGCGTTTGCCGGCTTTGCCTTAACTGCTTTTCCCCTCATCCCAACCTTCTCCCGCAAGGGGAGAAGGAGCTAAACCCTGGATTCGCGTAGCCCCGGAATGACGGCTACTTCGGCGGTTCAAAGAACCCGATGCCGATCAACTCCTCCGCCAAGGCGTTGTAATCCTTCGCCCCTTGCCCATGCGGCGCAAACGCAAACACATCCTTGCCGTGCACCGGGCTTTCCGCCAGGCTTACCGTTTCCGAAATGCGGGTCTCGCACAGATCATTGCCATAGTGCTCGCGCAGCTTGTCAAAAATCTCGTACGACAGCCTGCGCCGCGAATCAAAGCGAGTGATGACGATGCGCCGCTCGATGCGCTTGCCCAAGGGCTTTTCCAGCACCTTGAGTGCGGCATCCAGCCGGTTCACGCCTTGCAGTGACAGGTAATCCGCCGACACTGGAATCAATAGACGTTGCGATGCAAATACCGCATTCAATGAAAGCACTCCCAGCATCGGCGAGCAGTCGATCAGCACCGGGATCATTTCGTCCGGCAACAGTTCCTGTGTCAGGCCGTTTTTCAGCGCGCTGGTGATATTGGGATTGCGTCCGTAAAGCGAGTCGATCTTGAACAGCTCCATGTGCGCCGGGATCAGGTGCGCGCCGGTGGACAGCTCGCGCATGATGTGCGACAACGGTTTCTGCTCGCTGTAGAAGGCGTAGATGGTTTCGGAACTGGGCAGGTTGCGCACGCCGCTGGCGAGCGTCAGGTGCGATTGCGGATCAAGGTCGATGCCGAGGGGGAATTTTCCGCGCCTGGCCAGCGCGGCGATCAGGTTAAGCGTTGTCGTGGTTTTGCCGACCCCGCCTTTCTGATTGAACACCGCGACGACTGACATGTATTCCTATTCGACGGTGACCGACTTGGCCAGGTTGCGGGGCTTGTCGACATCCGTCCCCTTGAGCAGCGCGGCATGATACGCCAGTAGCTGCACGGGGATCGAATGGAGTATAGGAGAGAGCACTCCCACATGACGGGGGGTGCGAATGACATGCACACCTTCGCTGGCGGTGAAATGGCTGTCGAGGTCGGCAAAGACGAACAGCTCGCCGCCCCGCGCGCTGACTTCCTGCATGTTGGATTTGACCTTTTCCAGCAGCGCATCATTCGGCGCGATCACCACGACGGGCATGGCGCGGTCGACCAGTGCCAGCGGACCGTGCTTGAGCTCACCTGCCGGGTACGCCTCGGCATGGATATAGGAGATTTCCTTGAGTTTGAGGGCGCCTTCAAGCGCGATCGGGTAATGTATGCCGCGACCAAGGAAAAGGGCGTGTTGCTTGTTGGCGAAGGACTTGGCCCATTCGCGGATTTGCGGCTCCAGGTTGAGCGCATGCTGCACACTAGAGGGCAGGTAGCGCATCGCTTCCAGGTGCTTCTGCTCGTCTTCCGCCGTCAGCAGGCCGCGCTGTTTGGCAAGCGTCCCGGCAAGGATGAACAATGCGATCAGCTGTGTCGTGAATGCCTTGGTGGAAGCAACACCGATTTCG
>DATHWE010000030.1:0-23701 GCA_035460905.1 Methylophilaceae bacterium
CAGGAGACGGATATCCAGGCAGCATGGCCGGAGAGCCTGCAGCACCCCGACGCCGAAAGCCTTGTGCTGGAAAGAATGGCGCAGAAAATGCGGACATTTCCGGGTTATGCCAGAATTCGCCGCGTTGCGTTGCTAAGCGACTTGTGGACAACAGAGAACGGATTACTAACCCCGACCCTCAAGCTGAAACGGTCCGCGGTGCTCGAACGCTATGCGGAGGAGTATCGGAAGCTGTACCGGACTAAGAGCCTATTTCAGTAGGTTTTATATACTGCGCTGCTTTCCTGCGGGATGCAGTGCAAGGCGCGGGCTGCGCAGTGTAGTCATTCTCCACAAGCAGGCCGCAACACCGCAATGCGCCCGCAGGCAAGCAGCCCTTCGGGTTGAGTCAGGGCGCGGCGTCTGCCGCGTTGCTCGGCTCGCCAATGGAATAACCATTGGCTTCTCCTTGCGCCTCACATCCATCCGCGCCCTGGCTCAACGCGGTATATGAAACCCACTGAGAGGCTCTTACTCCGTCGTCACCGGCACATGCCGGTTTTCCAGTGCAGCCTGCATGGTGTGCCAGGCCAGCGTCGCGCATTTGACGCGCGACGGAAACTCGCGCACTCCGGCAAGCGCTTCCAGCTTGCCCATGCCCTCGGGTTCGCCGACACCTGTCACCAGCCGCTGAAACTCTTGCATCAGGCGCATGGCATCTTCTTCGCGCTTGCCTTTCAGCACTTCCGTCATCAGCGAGGCAGAAGCGGTCGAGATGGCGCAGCCGGAACCTTCGAAGTGCGCATCGCGTATGACGCCGTCCTCGACCTGCAAATGCAGTTTCAGCTGATCGCCGCACAAAGGATTGTGGCCTTCGGCATCGCGATTCGCGGAAGGCAGCGGGCCGTAATTTCGCGGCGAACGGTAGTGGTCGAAAATGACTTCCTGATAGAGATCGCGCAGTTCGTTCATCGGCTGAATAGCTCCACTGTGCGCTGCAAGCCTGCCGCCAGAGCATCGGCTTCTTCCTGCGTGTTATACAGCGCGAACGAGGCCCGTGCCGTGGCCGCCACGCCGAAATGCTTCATCAGCGGCATTGCGCAATGATGGCCGGCGCGGATGGCGATGCCTTGGCGGTCGAGGATGGTGCCGATATCGTGCGCATGCACGCCTTCCAGCAGAAAGGAGAGGATGGCGGTTTTATCCTGTGCCGTGCCGATCAAGCGCATGCCGGGAATATCCTCGATGGCGCGCGTGGCATAGTCCAGCACCCCCGCCTCGTAGGCGGCAATCGTTTCCATCCCGATCTCGGACAGGTAATCCAGCGCCGCCCCGAGCCCAATGGCTCCCGCCACATTAGGCGTACCAGCCTCGAATTTGTAAGGCAGGATGTTGTACTCGGTATGCTCGAAAGCCACCGTGCGTATCATGTCGCCGCCGCCCTGGTAAGGCGGCATTTCCTCCAGCAGCAAGGCCTTTCCGTACAGCACGCCTATACCCATGGGCGCATAGATCTTGTGCCCGGAAAACGCATAGAAATCGCACCCCAGCGCCTGCACATCGACCGGCAAATGGGCAATGGCCTGCGCGCCGTCCAGCAGCACCGGCACGCCATGGGTATGCGCCTTGGCGATCATCGCCCGCACCGGATTGATCGTTCCGAGCGCGTTGGAAACATGCGCCAGTGCCACCAGCTTCGTACGTTCGCCCAGCAAATTTTCGTAGGCGTCGATATCCAGTTCGCCGGCATCGCTGACCGGAATCACGCGCAATACCGCCCCGGTTTGCTGGCACACCATTTGCCACGGCACGATATTGGAATGGTGCTCAAGCGCAGAAATAATGATTTCGTCCCCTTCCCGCAAGCGCGGGCGGGCGTAGCTTTGGGCGACGAGATTGATCGCCTCGGTGGTACCGCGTACGAAAACGATTTCATCCGAACGCGCGGCATTGATGAAGCGCTGCACCTTTGTGCGTGCGGCCTCAAACGCATCTGTCGCGCGCTGGCTCAACGCATGCACGCCGCGATGCACGTTGGCGTTGTCCTCGCGGTAATAGCGCGCCTCGGCATCGATCACCGCTTGCGGCTTCTGTGTCGTGGCAGCATTGTCCAGATAGATCAGTGGCTTGCCGTGAATCTCGCTTTCCAGGATAGGAAAGTCGGCTCGCCAGCGTTCCACTTGCACTTCGTCCATTGTCGGTATTTCAACAAGCTTCATGTCATCAGTTCCTTGATGCTTTCGCCTTGCGGCAAACGGTCGAGCACCAGATGCTCGACACGGTTGCGCAAGGTCGGATTCTCGATTTTTTCGATGATGTCGTTAGCAAACCCGTACACCAGCATTGATTTCGCCAGATCGGCATCTATGCCGCGCGAGCACAGGTAAAACAAGGCATCGTCATCCAGCTGACCCACCGTCGCACCGTGCGTGCACTTCACTTCATCAGCGAATATCTCCAGCTGCGGTTTGGTGTCGACTTCCGCCCGGCGAGACAACAGCAAATTATGATTGGACTGGTTGGCATCGGTCCTGACCGCACCTGGATGCACGATCACCTTGCCATTGAAAACACCTCTCGATGCTCCGTCGAGGATTCCGCGATATGCCTCGCGACTGGTTCCGTCGGGCGCCAGATGGTCGATACGGGTGTGGTGATCCATGTGCTGTTTGTCATCCAGCAGATACAGCCCATTCATGGTGCAGTGGCAATTGGGGCCGAGCAGGCGCGCTGTAATGTCGTTGCGCCCGAGATGGCCGCCAAGTGCGTAGGAATGGGATGCAAATTGGCTATCCGCCTGCTGGTCAGCATGAATGCCGGCGATATGCACGGCTGCCGGCCCTTCCTGCAACAGCTTGTAATGCCGGATATCGGCCGCGGCGCCCACACTGAGTTCTGTCACCGCATCGGTGAAATTGTGCGAGTCCAGCGTGCCCATGTAGTGCTCGATAATCGTGGCGCGTGCACCGGCACCGGCCAGCACGATATTGCGTGGATAAGCGGCGACGCCGTGGCCGCTGGCGATGAACAAAAGATAGATGGGGCCATCCACCACGGCATTGGGCGGCAGGGAAATGATGGCGCCATCGGTCGCAAATGCATTGTTGAGCGTACCGAACACGGTGTGCTCTTCGCCCTCAAAATAAGGCCGCAGCAGCTCGTCGCCATCCTCAAGTCGTTGCGCGAGGCTGTCCAGGCGAACCCCTTCCGGCAATTCGCCTATGGCCGACAGCTCTTCCGAAAAGTGTCCGTTCACGAACACCATCAGGTGCGTACCCTCCTGCGCCAGCGACCATGCATGCAGGGCCGCCTCGGACGAAGGGTCGGGCGGAATATGGTCGGGGGCCAACGAAGCGCGGCGCGTCAGCACGGAAACGTCGGTATATTTCCACTCCTCATCCCGACGTGTCGGAAAACCCTGCACGGAAAACCGCGCAAACGCCATCTGGCGCGCCTGAATCACCCACGGCACATCGTGACCGGCGAGCCCCTTGGGGACGCGCTCCAGTTCATCGCTATGGGTAATTTCCATGACGTTCATTCAAGCCACCTGTCTTGCTGCATTTTCGGCTTCAACCCAGCCGTAGCCATGCAGCTCCAGTTCCCGCGCCAGTTCCGGCCCGCCGGATTTGACGATGCGGCCTTGCGACAGCACATGCACATGATCCGGCACGATGTAATCCAGCAGGCGCTGATAGTGCGTCACCAGAACAATCGCCCGCCCCGGTCCGCGCATCGCGTTGACGCCGTCCGCGACCGTCTTCAGCGCATCGATATCCAGCCCGGAATCGGTCTCGTCGAGTATGGCCAGCAGCGGCTCCAGCACGGCCAGTTGCAATACCTCGTTGCGCTTTTTCTCGCCGCCGGAAAAACCCTGATTCACGGCGCGCGTGAGAAAGGTTTCATCCATCCCCAGCCGCTTCATCCGATCGCGCACCATCCCGAGGAAGTCCATCGCATCCAGCTCCGGCAGCCCGCGCTCGCGGCGGATCGCGTTGAGTGCGGTCTTGAGGAATAGCGCGATGCTGACGCCGGGGATTTCCACCGGATACTGGAACGCCAGGAATACGCCTTCCCGCGCTCGCGCTTCCGGCGGCATCGCCAGAAGGTCGCGTTCCAGATAACTAACGGTTCCCTGGGTCACTTCGTAACCGTCACGCCCAGCCAGCAATTGCGCCAGGGTGCTTTTGCCGGAACCGTTGGGCCCCATGATCGCGTGCACTTCGCCGGCGCGAACTTCCAGATCGATGCCACGCAGGATTTCCTTGCCGTTCACGCTTGCATGCAGATTCTTGACTACCAGCATTACGTTTCTCCTTATCCGGTACTGCCTTCGAGACTGACGCCCAGCAGTTTTTGCGCTTCCACCGCGAACTCCATCGGCAGCTCCTTGAATACTTCCTTGCAGAAACCGCTGACGATCATGGACACCGCGTCTTCGGGCGCGATACCGCGCTGCGTGCAGTAAAACAACTGATCCTCGCCAATGCGCGAGGTGGAAGCTTCGTGTTCGACTTTCGCCGAAGGATTCTTGACCTCGATGTAAGGGAAGGTATGCGCACCACAGCGACTGCCCAATAACAGCGAATCGCATTGTGTGTAGTTGCGCGCGTCCTCCGCCCCGGCCAATACCTTGATCAAGCCGCGATAGGTGTTCTGCCCGTGGCCGGCCGAGATACCCTTCGAAATTACCGTACTGCGGGTATTGCGGCCGAGATGGATCATCTTGGTGCCTGTATCGGCCTGCTGATAATGATTGGTTAACGCAACCGAATAGAATTCACCGATGGCGTTATCGCCGCGCAGAATCACGCTGGGGTATTTCCAGGTGATGGCCGATCCGGTTTCGACCTGCGTCCATGAAATATGCGAATTCGCGCCGCGGCAGTCGCCGCGCTTGGTGACGAAGTTGTAAATGCCGCCCTTGCCTTCCTTGTCGCCCGGATACCAGTTTTGCACCGTCGCATACTTGATGCGTGCACCTTCCAGCGCCACCAGCTCGACAACCGCCGCATGTAATTGATTTTCATCGCGCATCGGAGCCGTGCAACCTTCCAGGTAACTGACGTAGGCATCCTTGTCGGCGATGATCAGCGTACGCTCGAACTGGCCGGTGTTTTTCGCGTTGATGCGGAAATAGGTGGACAGCTCCATCGGGCAACGTACGCCCGGCGGGATATAGCAGAACGAGCCGTCGCTGAAGACCGCGGCATTAAGTGCCGCATAAAAGTTGTCAGTGTGTGGCACGACGCTGCCCAGGTATTGCTGGATCAGGTCGGGGTGATCCTGTACCGCTTCGGAGAACGGGCAGAAGATGATACCGAGCTCGGCCAGTTTTTCGCGGAAGGTGGTCGCCACCGAAACGCTGTCGAACACCGCATCCACCGCCACGCCGGCCAGCATCGCCTGCTCCTTGAGCGGGATGCCGAGGCGCTCATAAGTACGCAGCAATTCGGGATCCACGTCCGCGAGGCTGCGCGGACCGGATTTATCCGACTTGGGCGCGGAATAGTAGACAATATCCTGATAGTCGATGGCCGGATGATGCACATTCGCCCATTCCGGTTCCGCCATCGTCAACCAGTGACGATAGGCTTTCAACCGCCATTCCAGCATGAATTCCGGCTCGCTCTTCTTCGCCGAGATCACCCGGATGACATCCTCGTTCAGCCCGGGCGGAAGCGTATCGGTTTCCAGCAAGGTATGGAAACCATGCTTGTACTCGCGGCCGATCAGTTCATCCAGTTGCTTGGTTGCGGTGTTCATCCAATACCTCCAATGGTTCTTTCAATACCTCATGCGACCTGACATTGATCAAAGGTCTGTTGCCGAAATCGATGGCCTGCGGCATCGGCAGGGCCAATTCGGCCAGCGATACCTTTTCAAGGATGTCGCGGATGGATCGGCTGATGCGCTGCCAATTGGTCCGAACGGAACAGGACAACTCGCGGGTGCACAGGCCCGGCATGCTGCTGCATTCCGTCAGACCCATCGGTTTACCTTCGATCGCGTCGATGATATCGGCCACCGAAATCAGCTGCGGAGAACGGGACAATCCATACCCCCCCATCACACCGCGACGCGATACCAGCACTCCGGCACGCGTCAGAAGCTTGAGCAGTTTGCGAACAGTTGGCTGTTCAAGGCCCGTAGCGAGAGCGATCGCACCGGCATTCAGCGTGTGATCCGGGTTTTGTGCGATACAGGTCATTACTACAGTGCCGTAATCCGCCAATTTGCTCATGCGCAGCATATTTGTCCCTCCACAAGTGGGACTGAATTGGTACTCATTGGTTCAAATCGAATCGAACCCCTTTTTCAAGCAAGGGTCGAATTTATATCCAGGGTTACGACACAGGGAGCAACGGCGTATCAACGGGAGCAATACCATGCTGAATACCGAACTGACCGACAAAAAATGCACTCCTTGCCAAGGTGGCATTCCGCCGCTCAACCGAAGTGAAGCAGAAACCTACCTCGAGCGCGTGCCGGGATGGGAACTGCAAGACAATGCAACCAAGCTGAAACGCACTTTCAATCACAAGGATTTTATGGATGCGCTGGATTTTGCGCGCAAGGTTGGCGAGCTATGCGAAGAGGAAGGCCATCATCCCGACCTTGCTTTGGGATGGGGCTATTGCCGGGTCGTCTTTCAGACCCACAAGATTAAAGGCCTGCATGAAAATGATTTCATCATGGCCGCAAAGGTGAATGCGTTGGCTGTGCAGCAGAACCTTCTCAAAGCCGCCTGAGTACTGACAGGCTATTTAATTGGCGCGTGGAACCGGCATGGTTTCTCGCGCCATGTTTTTGACAAAAACGACTTGTTTAGTATCGAAGCCGATAGCTTGCGCCTTCTTCAATAAGCGGTCGATTTGAGTCTTGTCCATCGCAGGCTGGCGCGACAATATCCAGAAGTACTTCCGGTCCGACGAGCCGACCATGGACCAACTATAGTCAGCCGCCAGATCGATCACCCAGTAATCGCCCCAGACAAAAGGAAACACGCCTAGCCATGCAGGAGCGAAACGCACTTCAAGCTGCGAGGTAGAACGCCCGTCCGCAGACCTGGCAAGGCCTCTCGCCGACATGAGCGCACCATCGAGCTTGCGACATTGATTAAGCACATCGACCATTCCTGTCGGCAATAAGGCATAGGTCGCGGTAATATCCCCGACACACTCGCGCTCGAACCTGTTTGGCAGTCGTGCAACTTCATACCAGAGCCCCGAATAACGCTCGAGCGCAACACGGTCGACCGTGGGCAGCTTATCCTCTGCATGAACGCTCACACTGCAGGACAACCAGGCAATCAAGCAAAGCCGATAGAAGGCCAGCAACTTCAATCTCCGCCACCTCCGCCACCATCACCTCCTCCACCGTCCCCACCTGATGATTCGGAGCCGCTCCAGTCCCCGCTTGCACCTGCCCCACCAAATGTTCCGCCGCCTCCAGCGTAGGAGTCAGCAGCAGCGGAAGCATATCCGCTGCTGCTGGCATCGGTTGACGAATAATTATCCAGGTTATGCTTCGGGCGTCGCCGCGGAAGCAAGTACCAGACAAGAACCAAGCCAGCAACAATCAGGATGAAAGCGGTCATGTTGAAACACCAGAAGAGGTCATCAGGTAGTGTGCCTCAACCAAGCGGGAATCAGCAACAAGGTCGCGACGTACGTCGGGAATAGATTATTTTGTAGTGCGATCCGAATGAATCGCGGAGAAGGATGTTACTGGGATTTGGTGGTACGCGATTCGCCGGGAGGGTTTTCGACACGTGCCGTCTCCCGTTTTTCCATGGCCGAGCGGTCACGCGAAGCCTGCATTTCCTCGCGAGTGATTACATTGTCACCGTTGGTATCGATCTGATCGAACTGGCGCGCCAGACGCGGCATACGCAATTGGGCTTCGCTGCGAGAAATAGAACCGACGCCACTCTTGTCAGCATTGTTCAGACGCTCTTCCATGCGGTCGTGCATCAGGCGGCGGCGCTCTTCAAGCTGCCCCCCATCAGGATACGCCTGGCGGGAAAAGCTATTCAATACCTCGCGCAAACGCTTGCGAGCTTCTGGTGGGAGTTTCTCTTCAAGTAATTGACGATCTTCTGCCTGGTCTTCATTGGCAGCTTTGGAAGGATTCGGAGACAAATTCACAGGTTCCGTCAACGCCGGACGGGTAAAAACAAGCAATGCCAGACACGCCAACAGTGAAGGTTTTTTCATGCAGCCTTTATTGCTAGTTGTTCGTAGTGAAATATTTTCGGGCGGGGAGGGGCACAACCTCACCGCCCGAACATGCGCAACTACAGCACTTTTTTCGTCATCGTTCCAGTCGGGAACGTATAACTCTTTTTACTACGGAGACCTTGTGGAGATCAAGGTGTGATCAGAATATCGTCAGGATGTAACCAGGATATTTCCGTCTCCGGAAAATTTGTAACGATTTGTAACAATCCGTAGGATTTGTTACCAAAATCGTGATCAGATGAAATTTCAGCGCTAACATAGCGCATGCAAAAAAGAATCCTCATCGTGGACGACGATCAGCGCTTGCGCGAGCTGCTGATGCGTTATCTTACCGAACAGGGCTTTGAGGTGCAATCTGCCAGTGATGCTGCCGGCATGGAATTGCTGTTTGCTGACAACACATACGATTTAATGGTGCTCGACCTGATGTTGCCTGGCGAGGATGGACTGGCAATTTGTCGGCGCCTGCGAGGTGGCGGAAATAACATCCCGGTCATCATGCTGACCGCGCGCGGAGATGAAGTCGACCGCATTGTCGGGCTGGAAATGGGTGCGGACGATTACCTGCCAAAACCGTTCAATCCGCGGGAGTTGATGGCCCGTATCAATGCCGTGCTCCGTCGCCATGGGACCAAAGCTGCAAAAGCCCCCCCGGAGGACATCTCGCCGACCATTCAATTCGGCGAATTCGTGTTCGATCCTTCTTCACGCAGCCTGCATCGCAATGGAACTCCGATTTCGATCACCAGCGGCGAATACGCACTCCTCAATGCGCTGGCCAGCCATCCCCGACAGCCCCTGTCTCGCGATCGCCTGATGGAGCTGGCACGCGGACGCGAGCTGGATGCATTCGACCGCAGCGTTGACGTGCAGGTTTCGCGCCTGCGCAAACTGATCGAATCCGACCCTGCCCAACCGCGCTTCATCCAGACAGTATGGGGCTACGGTTACGTATTCGTCCCAGACGGCGGACCCCAGGCTACATGACGTTCATGCCCCGCACGCTGCTGGCGCGGATCATGCTGCTGATAGCATTCCTCCTGATGGCGGGGCAATACGCGGCGTTTCGTCTCTTTGAATACGTCGAGCGTGAACCGCGCGCATCGGCAGCCGCCTTGCAAGCAGTGAGCATCGCCAATTTGACGCGTGCCGCCCTGCTGGCCGCACATGAAGACCGTCGCCTGCAACTGCTGACCGAGCTATCGCAAACGGAAGGCGTGCGGGTCTACCCCATCGAAATCTTCGAGATTGTCGAGCCCTTGCCTGACGATCCGCTGCTCAAGCTGATTGCGCACAAAATCATCCAGCAGATGGGTGCAGGCACCGTGGTCAGCATCAACCATCTCGGCCTGCCTGGCCTGTGGGTCAGTTTTTCCATAGACGATGAGGATTTCTGGGTGGTGATCCCAAAAATCCGTACCGAACAGCCCGCTCCGTGGCAATGGGTTGAGTGGGCCGCCCTCATGCTGGGGCTGTCGTTGGCAGGCGCTTACTTTATTGCCGCACGCATCAACCGCCCCTTGCATCTGCTCGCCAAGGCCGCCGACCAGGTAGCGCGCGGGCAACAGGCCGACAGGCTGCCCGAATACGGGGTGCAAGAGCTGCAGCGCGTCAGCCATACCTTCAACGAGATGACCGAAGCGCTGACGCGCCTCGATGCGGAGCGCACTCTTCTACTGGCGGGTGTATCGCATGACCTGCGTACGCCACTGGCACGACTGCGATTGTCCGTCGAGATGCTGTCTGCTTCCGACTCGCTAAAAGCCGGCATGATCCAGGACATCGAAGACATGGACGGCATCATTCGCCAGTTCCTTGACTTCGTGCGCGGGCTGGAAGGCGAAACCCCGCAACGGGAAGACTTGAACGCGCTAATCGAATCCACGGCGGATCGCTACGCACGCAGCGGCCATACATTGCAACTCAATCTCGGCCCTTTACCGGATCTCACGCTGCGTCCGCTTGCCATGCAGCGTCTGCTGGGCAATCTGATCGACAACGCCTTTGCCTATGGCGGGAAAAAAGTGGAAATCATGACCCGCAACCAGAACAATCAAGCGGTGCTGAGCGTACTGGATAATGGCCCCGGCATCCCGGAAGGCGAAATGGACAGGCTGCTGCGTCCGTTCGAACGGCTGGATGCGGCGCGCGGCCAGGAGGGCGGCAGCGGGTTGGGGCTGGCCATCGCCAACCGGATTGCACGCCTGCATGGCGGAAACCTGTCGCTGCACAATCGTGAAAGCGGCGGACTAGAGGTCCGCATCACCCTCCCGCGCTGAAATTCAGCCTGCTTTTTCCGGCTCGAACCAGGACAGTTTTTCGCGTAACGCGACCACCTCACCCACGATAGTCAGGCAAGGCGGCTTCAACTCGGCGGCTTCCACCTTCGCAGCCAATGTTGCCAAATCGGCAACCACCACCCGCTGCTGGGGCGTTGTTCCCTGCTGCACGACAGCAGCTGGCATGTCGGCACGCAACCCATGCGACATCAACTGCCGGCATATCTCCGCCAAGCCGCCGAGTCCCATGTAAATCACCACCGTCTGCCGTGGCCGCACGAGCGCGGGCCAGTCGAGATCAACAGTACCTTCACGCAAATGCCCCGTCGTAAAAATGCAGGACTGGGCAAAATCGCGGTGCGTCAGCGGAATACCGGCATAGCTGGAAACGCCGGTAGCGGCAGTAATGCCCGGTACCACCTGGAATGGAACGCCGTTTTCCATCAGCGTTTCGATTTCCTCGCCGCCGCGCCCGAAGATGAATGGGTCACCCCCCTTGAGCCGCAACACGCGCTTGCCTTCCTTGGCCAGTCGAACCAGCAACTGGTTGATTTCTTCCTGCGGCAAGGTGTGCTGGTCGCGCTCCTTGCCGACGTAAACTTTTTCCGCATCGCGTCGCACCAGCTCCATGACTGGCGTGCTCACCAGCTTGTCGTATACCACAACGTCGCATTGCTGCATCAACCTGAGCGCGCGGAAAGTCAGCAGGTCGGGATCGCCAGGTCCACCGCCAACGAGATAAACCTCGCCGCGATGCGCGACGTTTGCCGCGCCTTCAAGTGCGGCATTCAATTCCTTGCGTGCCGCGTCTTCCTGACCGGAAAACACGCGCTCGGCAATCGGCCCCTGAAATACGTTTTCCCAGAAAATCCGCCGCAGTTGCGACGTCGGAAAACGTTCCTTGACCTTGTCACGAAACTCCCCCGCCAAGTGCGCCAACCGCCCATAGGATGCCGGGATCAGCGTTTCAAGACGCGCGCGCACCAGCCGTGCCAGCACCGGTGCCTTACCGCCGCTTGAAACCGCAATTACGATGGGCGAACGATCCACCACCGACGGGACAACGAAGGTACAAAGCTCAGGAGCATCGACGACATTCACCGGGATATTGCGTGCCTGCGCCGCGATTGAAACCTGACGATTCACTTCTTCATCGTCAGTAGCCGCGATCACCAGTTGCGCCCCGTCCAGTTGCGGCGGATCGAAGCGTGCGACAACATGGGCAATTTTGTCCTCGGCATACCAGTCCGCCAGCTCCGGGCACAGCTCCGGCGACACAACGATCACGGTCGCGTCCGCCTTGAGCAGCATGCTGACCTTGCGTAACGCCACCTCGCCGCCGCCGATGACCATGCTGGTGCGGCCGCGCAATTTCATGAATACGGGTAAATAGTCCATTTGCGCATTTTACTCCTACCGCCCTGCATCACGTTGCCATCCGTCCCTGCGTTCTCTATAATGACGACTTACTCGACTGTTTTATAGAGAAATTTTGCAACTCAACAACCCTCTGCGCAGCACGGCGATTCAGCCATGAGCGCAACCAAAAAAGTTTTTATCAAAACCTTCGGCTGCCAGATGAACGAGTATGACTCGTCGCGGATGGCGGACCTGATGCAGGCCACCGATGGAATGCAGCAGACCGAAAACCCCGAAGAAGCCGACCTCATCCTGATCAACACCTGCTCGGTGCGCGAAAAACCGCAGGAAAAGGTGTTCAGCCAGCTCGGCCAGTACCATAAACTGAAAAAGATTAATCCCGACCTCGTCATCGGCGTGGGCGGCTGTGTCGCCAGCCAGGAAGGTCAGGCGATTGTCGATCGCGCGCCCTACGTGGACATCGTGTTCGGCCCGCAAACCATGCACCGCCTGCCGGAATTGATTGCCGAAAAACGCAACTCCGGCCGCTCACAGGTCGATATCCGCTTCCCGGAAATCGAAAAATTCGACCGTCTGCCGCCGCCGCGCGTGGAAGGCGCAACCGCGTTCCTGTCCATCATGGAAGGCTGCAGCAAGTACTGCACCTTCTGCGTCGTGCCGTATACCCGCGGCGAGGAAGTCTCGCGCCCGTTCGACGACGTGTTGCTTGAGGCCGCACAACTGGCGCAACAAGGCGTGAAGGAGCTGACCCTGCTGGGGCAGAACGTCAATGGCTATCGCGGCAAGATGCAGAATGGCGAAACGGCCGACCTCGCGCTGCTGCTGGAATATCTGCATGAAGTTCCCGGCATCGAGCGCTTGCGCTATACCACCTCGCACCCCAATGAAATGAGCTCCGCACTGATTGAGGCTTTCGCCAAATTGCCCAAGTTGGTGTCGCACCTTCACCTGCCGGTTCAGGCCGGTTCCGACCGGATACTGTCTGCAATGAAGCGCAACTACACCGCGCTGCAATACAAATCGACCATCCGCAAGCTGCGTGCAGCGCGTCCTGACCTGCACCTCTCCTCGGATTTCATCATCGGCTTCCCTGGTGAAACCGATGCCGATTTCGAGGCGACGATGAAGCTGATCGAAGACGTAGGATTCGATTACAGCTTCAGCTTCATTTATAGCCCGCGCCCCGGGACCGGCGCTTCCTACCTGCCTGACGACACGCCGCATGAAGTTAAAGTCGCCCGCCTTGAACGCCTGCAGGCCCTGATCGAAAAGATGGGCTACGAGAATAGCCAGAAAATGGTCGGCACCACGCAGCGCGTGCTGGTCGAAAACACTTCTCGCAAGGATGCGAACCAGTTGGCCGGCCGCACCGACAACAATCGCATCGTCAACTTCGACGGCCCGGCCGATCTGATCAACCGTTTCGCAACCGTGCGCATCACCGAGGCGATGCCGCACAGCCTGCGCGGCGAACTCGTCAGCGAATAGGCCAGATTTTGGAAATCGACTTTACCCCCGAAGATAATACCCGCCTGGCAAACCTCTGCGGCGCGCTGGACGAAAACCTGAAACAGATCGAAGACGCGCTCGAAGTCGGCATCGCCCGGCGCGGCGCGAATTTCAAGCTTTCCGGCGACACAACCAATATCCGCCTGGCTTCGCAACTGCTGCAGGATTTTTACGCCCGCGCCAAAAAACCGATCAGCCTGGAAGACGTCCAGCTCGGCCTGGTGGAGGTCGGCAAGCTCAGCCCGGAATCCATCGCGACCGCCACGATGCCGGTGCTGATGACGCGCCGCTCCGATCTGCATGGCCGCACACCGAGACAGATCGAATATCTCCAGCAAATCCAGGAATTCGACATCACCTTCGGCATCGGCCCGGCCGGCACCGGCAAGACCTACCTCGCCGTCGCCAGCGCAGTGGATGCGCTGACGCGCGACCGCGTAAAGCGCATCGTGCTGGTACGCCCTGCCGTTGAAGCCGGCGAACGCCTGGGCTTCCTCCCCGGCGACCTCGCGCAGAAAGTCGACCCCTATCTGCGCCCGCTTTACGACGCGCTTTACGACCTGATGGGCTTCGACACTGTGCACAAGATGTTCGAGCGCAACGCAATCGAAGTAGCACCCTTGGCCTACATGCGCGGCCGCACACTGAACCAGAGCTTCATCATCCTCGACGAAGCGCAGAACACCACGCCCGAGCAGATGAAGATGTTCCTGACGCGTATCGGCTTCGGCACCAAGGCCGTCATCACCGGCGACGTAACGCAGATCGACCTCGCACGCGGCCAGAAGAGCGGTTTGGTGGAAGCGCAGAAAGTGCTGAAGGACGTGCGCGGCATCGCGATGACGCAATTCCTCTCCGACGATGTGGTGCGTCACCCATTGGTGCAGAAGATCATCAACGCCTACGAGCGCTACGAGGCCGGGCAATCGCAATGAGCGCCGCAAAAAAACCGCGTCTCGATCTTGCGGTACAGTTCGCAGTAAAGCCTGAAAACGCCCCCACCCGCGCCCAGATCAAGAAATGGGCACAGGCCGCACTGGAAGAAGACGCCGAAGTCGCGCTGCGCATCGTCGACGAAGCCGAAGGCCGCGAACTCAACCGCGACTATCGCGGCAAGGATTACGCCACCAACGTGCTCACCTTCCCCCTCGCGGACGACCCCGTGCTGATGGGCGACATCGTGCTGTGCCACGCCGTGGTCGAGAAGGAAGCACAAGAACAGAACAAGCCGCTTGAAGCGCACTACGCGCATCTGGTCGTGCACGGCATGCTGCACATGCAGGGCTACGACCACGAAACCGACAAAGAAGCCGCAGTGATGGAATCGCTGGAAACACAAATCGTCACGAAACTAGGCTATGCTGACCCGTATCTCATTGAAAAGGAAGCCATAAAAAATGGCGGATGACAGTAGTAACAAACACAGTTGGCTGGAACGAATATCGCATCTGCTCCTGCGCGAGCCTGAAGACCGCGAACAACTGGTAGAACTCCTCCACTCCTCTTACGAGCGCAACCTGCTCGACGCCGATGCCCTCTCGATGATCGAGGGCGTACTCCAAGTCTCCGAAATGCAAGTGCGCGACATCATGATCCCGCGCTCGCAAATGGACGTGATCGACATCACCGATCCCGCTGAAAAATTCATCCCCTTCGTCATTGAAACCGCCCACTCGCGCTTTCCCGTGATCGGCGAAAACAAGGACGACATCCTCGGCATCCTGCTCGCCAAGGACCTCCTGCGCTACTACGCCGGCGAGGACTTCGAAGTGCGCGACATGCTGCGCCCGGCAGTGTTCATTCCCGAATCCAAGCGCCTCAACGTGCTGCTCAAGGAGTTCCGCGGCAATCGCAACCATATCGCCATCGTCGTCGACGAATATGGCGGCGTGGCAGGCATGGTGACGATCGAGGACGTGCTGGAACAGATCGTCGGCGATATCGAGGACGAATACGACTACGATGAAACCGAGGACAACATCTTCCGTGACGCCAGCGGCCGATTCCGCGTCAAGGCGCTCACCGAAATCGCCGACTTTAACGAAGCGCTAGGCGTGGAATTCAGCGACGAGGAGTTTTCGACCATTGGCGGCCTGGTGGTGAGCAAATTCGGTCATTTGCCCAAGCGCGCGGAGCAGGTGGTTTTCGACGGGTTCAGGTTCACCGTACTACGCGCCGACAGTCGACGCGTGCATTCGCTGCTGGTCGAGCACGTCGAGGAAACGCCCGTCTCAGCGATCGAAGTGTAATTACGGCGATTCCCTGTTAGTGAGCGGGGGAACTTTCCTGAAGCGCCTAGCCTCATACTGGTACACCGCCAGTATTTTTCGGGAGCAGACCATGAGAGTTCTTACTACAGCACTTTTCGTCAGCCTATCCGGCGTAGCCATGGCGGGCAGCGAAGAAATTCCCTTGAGCGAACATGAGTTCGTCGCGCGCATCCAAACCGCCGACAAAGCCCAGATCATCGAGCATTTGGGCGAACCCGCCCGCGCCATTGACGTGAAGGACGACGAAACCGGCGAGGTCATGGGCTCCATCTGGCACTACCACTACCTCAATACCGCCGAGAACGGCGACTATTACAAAACGACCGAGCTCGATTTCGTGGGCGACAAGGTGATGACCGTCGTTTTCAGCACAATGGAAGATACAGTCTCCGACGCGCCGACGGCGATGGAGCCTGAAGCCACTCCACTAGAAGGTCAATTCTGAATCATCGTTCGCGCTGAGCCTGTCGAAGGGCTACCTGACTAATGAGCGCCGTTCCGGAATGGCAGAGCAATGCCGCCGGAACAAGCGCGTCATTGTGTTGCTCCCTAAAGCTCCGAAGTGCAGTGCGGGCAGCGCGTCGCCTTGAGCGGAATGGCGGTAAAGCAATACGGGCAATCCTTGGTCGTCGGCTCCGGCGTGTCTTCTCCGGCCTTCAGCTTGTTCACTGCGCGTACCAGCATGAAAACTGCGAAAGCAACGATAGTGAAACTCACCAGCGCATTGATGAACACCCCGTAATTCAGCGTCACCGCCCCCGCCTTCTTGGCCGCATCCAGCGAAGCATAAGGCTCCGCAATGGCGCCCTCTTTCAGCACGATAAACAGGTTGGCAAAATCGACATTGCCAAGCAACAAACCGATGGGCGGCATGATCAAATCATCCACCAGCGATTTGACGATAGCGCCGAACGCCGCGCCGATAATGATACCGACCGCCATATCCACCACATTGCCGCGCATGGCAAACTTCTTGAATTCCTTGAACATTGCAACCTCCCATCTGTGCCAGAAACGATTAGTAATGATGCAGACACCCATGCATAGCGCAGAGTTTTGTATCCCTTTCGATTAATATGTCCGCTTGTCGGATTTAAATTACTCCAATTTATGCGTTTTGCACAACCGATGCCGTCATGAACACACCCAAACCGCAACTCGACGCCACAGATCACGACCGCGACAGCGCCGGCATGACCTACGTCTACCCGGTGGTATCGCGACGCGCACGCGGCGTCTCCATCGGCATCAACCTTAACCCCAACAACGCCTGCAACTGGCGCTGCATCTACTGCCAAGTACCCAACCTCACGCGCGGCGCGGCCCCGGAAATCGATCTGGAACAACTGGAACGCGAACTCCGCACCATGCTGCAAGATATCCTCCACGGCACCTTCATGCAACAGCGCGTCCCCGAAGAAGCCCGCCGCCTCGAAGACATCGCCTTCTCCGGCAACGGCGAACCCACCAGCTCCGCCGAATTCGGCGCAGCGATAGTCATAGTCGAACGCGTGCTGCGCGACTTCGGCCTACTCGGCCAACTCCCCGTCCGCCTCATCACCAATGGCAGCCTCATCGAAAAACCCGGCGTGCTGGACGCGATCCGGCACCTCGGCCAGATCAACGGCGAAGTCTGGTTCAAGGTGGATGCCGCGACAGCAGAAGGCATCGCCCGCATCAACGATGTGCGGCTGAATCCGCAAGGGGTGCTGGAGCGTTTGAGACTGTGCGCGCAGGCTTGTCCGACCTGGGTGCAGACTTGCGTGTTTGCGCTTGATGGGGAGCCGCCGTCGGAGTTAAATGTGGTGGCTTATCTCGATTTACTTCTTCAAGCAAAAAACGAGATTAAGGGCATACATTTATATGGGCTAGCGCGGCCCTCGTTGCAAGTTGAAGCCCCTCGCCTTGCACGCCTTTCTCAAAATTGGCTTAATGATTTGGGCGTAAGAATAGGCAGGCATGGGATTCCGGTTAGAGTCAGCGCATAAATCTCATCCCGAAATGCTTTACCAGTTTCGTTCAACTACACTCATTCTTATCTGTGGCTTTAGGGTTATGTTGGGTGAACTTGATTTTCTTTTTGTGCCATCAATTCGCGATATGCAAGCGAGACTGCAACCACTTCCACGGCTGTTAGGAGCGTACCGAAAATTGAATATACCAATGCTTCTATAAGAGCTGCATCATCCCGTGTAAGTAGATTAAGTATCGTGACAAGAATCACAGGAAAACCAGCAACAATGATTACAAGACGCCAACCATTACCTGCAGTTAATCGCCAAACCGATTTAAGGCTGAATTCCTTGTCAGTCGCAATAGCAGGGAACATCAATGAAAATCTCGCAGTTATATAAAAAGCTGGGACTGCTCCCAACATTGCTACGTACATTCCAAAATCACCTTGTACATCCATAGCATATTGAGCGGCGAAGAACACCAAAATTACTCCGGGGGCAGCTATAACCATAAGGGTTAATGAAAAAGTAATTAACCAGTAAATAAATCGGATTTCTCTTCGTCCGAATCGCAGCACTGAAGAAGATGAGACTGTCTGGGGATCGATTAAAACCAATTGATGGCAAATCACACTGAATAAAGTCATCACAATTAGGTGTAGAACAAAAAACACCCAATACTTGAAGGATGAATCTTGTTCTATATAGTGCATTCCTTGCTCAAGAATGACTATGAAAAGTAGCGGAACTATTAAGGCTTTGCAGAAGAAATTACGGTGATACCACGGTAAAACGAAAGCGCCCAAAAGGATTTTTTTAACATTCAATTGAGTTTTCATTATTAGTTTATCGCCGATTTTTCTCCAAAACCGGAACATAACACAGCAAGCAAAGAGTGTAATAAACAAAGGGCATCACACCGCATGAGTCTCCACGCCATGCGCCCAGCATCCGGTGCAATGCGTAAATTTTATTGCACCCAACGATCATGCGGCTCGGATACATGTTTTCTTGGATAATGCATACTTTGCATAACGGCCATTTACAAAAATCGTGCTTAAACTCCTGGCAACTCCGTTCGGACAACGCTTTACCTCCCTGATCCTCGGTGCCCTCGCCGTTCTCGGCTACGCGCCCTTCTACCTCTACCCCATCCCCATCCTGACGCTAGCCGGGCTGTTCCTGCTGTGGCGCAAAACGGAGTCGCCCAAGCAAACTTTTCTGCTCGGCTATTTCTACGGACTTGGGCTGTTCGGCGCCGGCGTTTCCTGGATCTACGTCAGCCTGCATGACTTCGGCGGCATGCCGATGCCGGCGGCGGTCTTTGCGACAGCGGCGTATTGCGCGTTTCTGGCGCTATTCCCGGCGACTGCCGGATGGATTAGCGCACGCTTCGCGCATCTTCGCGTCTATGCCATGCCCTTCGCTTGGGTGCTGCTGGAATGGGTGCTCAACTGGATATTTACCGGCTTTCCGTGGATGACGCTGGGCTATTCGCAAGTGCCGTACAGCCCGTTGGCAGGACTGGCGCCTATTGTCGGGATATTCGGGATTTCGCTTGCGGCGGCGGCGAGTGCCGCGCTGGTGGCTGGGTTATTGAGCGGTGCGAATCGGCGGCCGTTGTTTATTGCGCTATTCGCTTTCTGGATAGTCGGCAGCGCCTTGAAACAGATTGCATGGGGCACGCCGGTCGGCAAGCCGGTTACAGTCAGCCTGCTGCAAGGCAATATTTCGCAGGACATGAAATGGCAGCCCGAGGAAGTCCGCAACACGCTGCGCACTTACCTCGACCTCGCACGACAGCACCCCGCCGAACTGGTCGTGTTGCCGGAAACCGCATTGCCTTTGCTGTGGCATCAGGTCTCCCCCGACTACCTGACTGCGCTGGCCGAGCCGGCAAAGGCTTTGGGCGGTGATACGCTGGTAGGCGCGCCGGAGGCAATCGATGACGAATATTTCAACAGCATGTTTAGCGTGGGCAATGCGCCGACACAAAAATACAGCAAGTTCCATCTGGTGCCGTTCGGCGAATTCATCCCGTTCAAGGCGGCGCTGGGCTGGATTTACAACGACCTGCTGCATATTCCGCTGTCCGATCTTTCTTCCGGCCCCAAGTACCAGAAGCCGATGGCGGTCGCCGGGCAAAAGGTAGCAGTGAACATTTGTTACGAGGACGTGTTCGGCGAGGAGATCATCCGCCAGTTACCGGAGGCAACGCTGCTGGTCAACGCCAGCAACGACGCGTGGTACGGCCATTCGCTGGCGGCGCACCAGCATTTGCAGATTTCGCAGACGCGCGCGATGGAAACGGCCCGCATGATGCTGCGCGCCACGAATACCGGCGCTACCGCCATCGTTGCGCCGGATGGGATGGTCGTCGCCGAAGCGCCGCATTTCACCACCACAGCTCTCGCCGGCATGGCCCAGGGCTACACCGGCACGACGCCTTACGTGCGGCTCGGCAACTGGCCGGTAATAACGCTGATTCTGCTGGTATTCGGGCTTTTGTGGGGGCGCAAAAAGAAGTAAAATCAAGCCCTTTTGCAAAACAAGAACAGCCACCTGCGATGCTGACTTTCCAACAGATTATTCTCACCCTGCAACAATATTGGGACAAGCAAGGCTGCGCCCTGCTGCAGCCCTATGACATGGAAGTCGGGGCCGGCACCAGCCACACCGCCACCTTCCTGCGCGCGCTCGGCCCGGAACCGTGGAAAGCCGCCTACGTGCAACCCAGCCGCCGCCCCAAGGACGGCCGTTACGGCGAGAACCCCAACCGCTTGCAGCACTACTACCAATTCCAGGTGGTGCTGAAGCCGGCACCGGCCAATATCCTCGAACTTTACCTCGGCTCGCTCGAAGCGCTGGGTTTCGACCTGCGCAAGAACGACATCCGTTTCGTCGAGGACGACTGGGAAAACCCGACACTGGGTGCCTGGGGCCTGGGCTGGGAAGTGTGGCTGAACGGCATGGAAGTGACGCAATTCACCTATTTCCAGCAAGTCGGCGGCATCAACTGCCGTCCGATCACCGGCGAAATCACCTACGGTCTTGAGCGTCTGGCGATGTACCTGCAAGGCGTGGACAACGTGTTCGACCTGGACTGGACCGATAACCTGAAATACCGCGACGTCTACCATCAGAACGAAGTCGAGCAATCCGCCTACAACTTCGAGCACAGCGACGTCGATTTCCTCCTCGGCGCCTTCGGCAGCCATGAGAAGGAAGCCCAATACCTGATGGAGCAGCAACTGGCGCTGCCAGCCTACGAGCAAGTGCTCAAGGCCGCGCATACTTTCAACCTGCTGGATGCCCGCGGCGCAATTTCCGTTACCGAGCGAGCCGCCTACATCGGCCGCATCCGCAACCTGGCGCGCAGCGTCGCGCAAGCCTACCTGGAAAGCCGCGCGCGGCTCGGCTTCCCGATGGCCCCGAAAGAATGGGCCGATGAAGTACTGGCGCAAATAGACAAGAAAGCCGCATGAGCATGAGTATCCGCAATCTACTGGTCGAACTGTTTGTCGAAGAACTGCCGCCCAAGGCACTGAAAAAACTGGGCGAATCTTTCGCCGCCACCATGCTCGACACCCTCAAGGCCCAAGGCCTGGCGACCGCCGAATCGGTCGTCACACCGTTCGCTTCGCCACGCCGTCTGGCGGCACACATCACCGCAATTGCCGCGCAAGCCGCCGACAAGCCGGTATCGCAAAAGCTGATGCCGGTGAGCGTAGGCCTGGATGCCACCGGCCAGGCCACGCCTGCGCTGGTCAAGAAACTGGCTGCGCTGGGTGCCGATGCCTCCGTCGTGCCGCAGCTCAAACGTGAAAACGACGGCAAGGCCGACGTGCTGTTCCTCGATATCGTCATGCCGGGCGCCAGGCTGGCCGACGGCCTGCAAAAAGCGCTGGACGAAGCGCTCGCCAAGCTGCCGATTCCCAAGGTGATGACCTATCAACTGGACGACGGCTGGAGCAACGTCAACTTTGTGCGTCCGGCGCACGGCCTCGTGGCGTTGCATGGCGATGACGTCGTGCCTATCGCCACGCTGGGCCTGGCTTCGAGCAACATGACCCAAGGCCATCGTTTCGAAGCGATCCACCACCCGGTACGCCTGAAGAGCGCCGACACTTATGCGACGCAACTGGCAACCGAAGGCGCCGTGATTGCCAGTTTCGATGATCGCCGCGCTGAAATCGTCCGCCAGCTGACCGAAGCTGCCGCGAAGGAAGGGCTCACCCCGATCGAGGACGACGCGCTGCTGGACGAGGTCACCGCGCTGGTCGAACGCCCGAACGTGCTGCTCGGCCAGTTCGAAGAAGCCTTCCTCGAAGTGCCGCAGGAATGCCTGATCCTGACGATGAAGGCCAACCAGAAATACTTCCCGCTGCTGGATCATAATGGGTTATTGACCAACAAATTCCTGATCGTTTCCAACATTCGCCCGGTCGATACCAGCGCGGTGATCGGCGGCAACGAGCGCGTGGTGCGCCCGCGCTTGGCCGATGCCAAGTTCTTCTTCGACCAAGACCGCAAAAAGACGCTGGAATCACGCGTTGCCGGCCTGGACAAGGTGGTTTACCACAACAAGCTGGGCACGCAAGGCGAACGCATGGAACGCGTGCGCAAGATCGCCGGCGCCATTGGCCAGCAACTCGGCGGCGACGCGCTGGCGGCTTCCACCGATCAGGCCGCACAGCTGGCGAAAACCGACCTGTTGACCGATATGGTCGGCGAATTCCCCGAACTGCAGGGCATCATGGGCGGCTATTACGCGCGTCACGACGGCCTGTCGGAAGACATTGCCGACGCCATCGAAGACCACTACAAGCCGCGCTTTGCCGGTGACGCATTGCCGCGCAACTCCACCGGCATCGCCGTCGCGCTGGCCGACAAGCTGGAAACGCTGGTTGGCCTGTTCGGCATCGGACAGATTCCCACCGGCGACAAGGATCCGTTTGCATTGCGCCGCCACGCGCTGGGTGTCATCCGCATCCTGATCGACAAGCAATTGCCACTGTCGCTGGATACGCTGCTGCAACAGGCTGCCAACGCGTTCGGCGACAAGATCCAGGATCCGACGGCCCAACTCACGGAATTCATCTTCGAACGTCTGGCCGGCAACCTGCGCGAGCAAGGCTACACGCCACAGGAAGTGGACGCCGTCATCGCCCTCCACCCGCAAGTGCTGCAAGACATTGCGCAACGCCTCGAAGCCGTGCGCGCTTTCTCCGCACTGCCCGAGGCCGAGAGCCTGGCTGCCGCGAACAAGCGCGTCGGCAATATTCTGAAAAAAGCCGAAGGCACGGTGGAAGCCAAGGTAAACGTCGCGTTGCTGAAGGAAGCCGCCGAATCCGCGCTGCATCAGGCGTTGTCTGCAGTCGCGCCTCAAGCCGACGCCGCATTTGAACAAGGCGACTACACCGCCTCGCTGCAAGCCTTGGCCGCGCTCAAGGCACCCGTGGACGACTTCTTCGACAACGTCATGGTGAACGCCGAAGACGCAGCCTTGCGCGCAAACCGTCTCGGCCTGCTGGCAACGCTGCATCAGGCGATGAACCGCGTGGCTGACCTCTCGCGTTTAGCCGCGTAGAATCGAACGCATGAAACTCGTCATCCTCGACCGCGACGGCGTCATCAATTACGACAGCGCGCAATTCATCAAGAGCCCGGAAGAATGGAAGCCCATTCCCGGCAGCCTGGAAGCCATTGCCCAGTTGAATCAGGCCGGTTTCCGCGTGGCACTGGCGACCAACCAGTCCGGTATCAGCCGCGGACTCTTCGACATGGCAACGCTGAATGCGATCCACGACAAGATGCATCGCGCGCTGGCGCAGTACGGCGGGCGCATCGACGCGCTGTTCTACTGCCCGCACGCGGCCGACGACAACTGCAATTGCCGCAAACCCAAGCCCGGCATGATGGAAGAAATATCCCGCCGCTTCTCGGAAGACCTGCGCGGCGTGCCCAGCGTGGGCGACTCGCTGCGCGACCTGCAAGCCAGCGTAGCAGTAGGCGCGCAGCCCATCCTGGTACTGACCGGCAAGGGCGAGAAAACGCAAGCCGCCGGCGGCTTGCCGGAAAACACC
>DATHWE010000031.1:0-18146 GCA_035460905.1 Methylophilaceae bacterium
CTATCCGGAGGACGGCATCGATTTGCATACCTTGCTGAAAAATGCCGACGTGGCCATGTACCGGGCAAAGGAACGGGGCAAGAATACCTTCCAGTTTTATGCTTCTGAAAGCAATGTGCACAGTTTCGAGCGCCTGGCGCTGGAAAACAGCCTGCGCCGTGCGCTGGAGCGCAATGAGTTCGTTCTGTATTACCAACCCAAGATCGATCTGGCCACCAACGAACTGATCGGTGCGGAAGCGTTGATACGCTGGAACCACCCGGATATCGGCCTGGTGCCGCCAGCGCAATTCATCCCGCTGGCGGAAGAAACCGGTCTGATCGTTTCCATCGGAGGCTGGGTCTTGCGTGAGGCTTGCCGGCAGAATCGTGCCTGGCAGGATGCCGGTTTGCCGCTTATCAGCGTGGCGGTGAATCTTTCCGCGCATCAGTTCCGCGATGAAGGGTTGCGCCAGACGATAGCCGACGCACTTGGCAGCAGCGGTCTTCCTCCCGCCTATCTTGAACTGGAGATCACCGAAAGCATGATCATGCAGAACGCCGAGCGGGCGATCGAAATCCTCCAGCGTTTCCGCGACATGGGTACGCTGGTATCGATCGACGATTTCGGCACCGGCTATTCGTCATTGGGTTATCTCAAGCAATTCCCGATCGACTCGCTCAAGATCGATCGCTCTTTCGTGCGTGACGTACCGCAGGATGGGGATGACGTTGCCATTACGCAGGCCATCATTGCCATGGCGCATAGCCTGCATCTGAAGGTGATCGCGGAAGGGGTGGAAAGCGAAGAGCAACTGGCCTTTTTGCGCGGGCAGGGTTGCGACCAGATTCAGGGTTACCTGATCAGTGCGCCTTTGCCCGCCGATGAGTTCGAGCGCCTGCTCGGGCCGGATTATGCGTTTCGTACCGGCACGAACGCGTAATCAGGCGCTCATCTTGTTCCAGCAGTCCAGCGCCGCAATCTTGTAGGTTTCTGCCAGGGTAGGGTAGTTGAATACCGCTTCCACCAGGTAATCCAGCGTGCCATTCAGGCTGATCACTGCCTGGCCGATGTGTATCAGTTCGGTCGCGCTTTCCCCGAAAATATGCACGCCGAGCACGCGCCTGTCTTCCAGCCCGCAGATGATCTTCAGCATGCCTTCCTCCAGCCGCAAAATTTGCCCGCGCGCTGTTTCCCGAAAGCGGGCCACGCCGACTTCATAAGGAATGTTGTCCTTGGTGAGCTGCTGTTCGGTGGCACCGACCATGCTGATTTCCGGGATACTATAGATGCCGAAAGGGAAATGTTCGGGCACGCAGGCGGCCGTCTTGTCCCAGGCGTGGCAGGCGGCCAGACGGCCTTGCTCCATCGAGGTCGAAGCCAGGCTGGGGAAACCGATGACATCGCCCGCTGCGTAGATGTGCGGCACCTCGGTGGTGTAGCAGTAGTCGACCTTGATGCGGCCGCGTTCGTCCGCTGTCAGTCCGGCGTTTTCCAGCTTCAATGCATCCGTGGCCCCTTGCCGGCCGGCGGCGAACATCACAATGTCCGCGACCACGCGCTTGCCGCTGGCCATGATCATTTCGACATCCTCGTCGGCGGTGTGACGCATCGAAGCGACCTTCTCGCCCAGACGTAGCGTGACCTGCCGCGCGCGCAGGCTGTGCATCAGCTCGTCGACGATTTCGCGGTCGAGGAAATCCAGCATCTGCGGGCGGCTGTCGATCAGCGTGACCTTGACGTCCAGCGCGCTGAACATCGCGGCATACTCGACGCCGATTACGCCGGCGCCGACGATGGCCAGAGTCTTGGGGATCTTCTTGAGGTTGAGTATGCCGTCGCTGTCGATGATGTAGCCGTCGTCGAACGGGATATCGCCGGGCCGCGATGGGGTGGTGCCGGTGGCGATGACGATCTTTTCCGCCGACAGCTCGCTTATCTCGCCGTCATGGCCGGTGACATGGATGGTGTGCGGATCATGAAAGGCGGCGCTGCCATGCATCACGGTCACGCCGTTGCGCGCCAGTTGACTCTCGATTACGCCGACCTCGTTGCGTATCGTGATCTGGAGGCGCTGCATCAGGTCGTCGATGGTCAGGTTCTGCTTGAGCCGGTAGCTCTGGCCGTAAAGGCCGCGCTGGGTCCAGCCGGTGAGATAGAGCACGGCTTCGCGCAAGGTCTTGCTGGGGATGGTGCCGGTATGGACGGTGACCCCGCCTACCACATTGCGATTCTCGATCAGGACGACGCTTTTGCCGAGTTTTGCGGCCTGGATGGCGGCGCGCTGCCCAGCGGGTCCGCTGCCGATGACGATGAAATCGAAGCTCAGCATGCTTGGTTATTCCCTGAAAATGGTTTTGTTCAGGGTAGACCAGTTGTGCTGATCTCACAAGGCCGTATGCGCTACTGGCAGGCGATAACGCCGGACTACGTGTAGCCTGATTCTGTCCTAGCGATGGCCTTCCTTGGCCATGTTGAGTGAGTACTTGGGGATTTCCACAACCAGATCGGTGCTGTCGACGATGGCCTGACAGGATAGCCGCGAGTTAGGCTCCAGCCCCCAGGCTTTATCGAGCAGGTCTTCTTCCTTTTCCTCGGGAGAGTTCAAGGAGTTGTAACCTTCCCGCACGATTACATGACAGGTTGTGCAGGCGCAGGCCTTCTCACAGGCATGGTCGATGTCGATGTGATTTTCCAGCATGTTGTCGCAGATGGAAACGCCGGGCTTTGCTTCGAAGGCGGCACCTTCCGGACAGAGTTCTTCGTGGGGCAGAACGATGATTTGCGGCATTTCAAACCTTTATTTCGTCGAGTTTGTGGCCGGTCAGGGCCTGCTTGATGGAGGCATCCATGCGTCGGCCGGCGAAGGTTTCGGAGGCATGGTTGAGCGCTTCCATGCTGGCGGTAATTGCGCGTACTTCGCTGCCGGTCATGGCTGTGCGCAATTCGGTCATTTTATCTTCCAGTGCGTTCCGTTCGGCATCGTCGAGCAAGCTTGCGCCATCGTGTTGCAATGCCGCTCCGATAGCTTCCAGCAATCGTTCGGCTTCCACCTGGGCTTCGCGCAGCGCGCGCGCCTGCTTGTCTTCTTCCGCGTGGGAGAACGACGATTGCAGCATGCCGGTGATCGCATCGTCGGACAACCCGTAGGAAGGCTTGACCACGATGTGCGCCTCAGCGCCGCTGGTCTGTTCGCGTGCGGAAACCGATAGTAGGCCGTCGGCATCCACCTGGAATGCCACGCGTATGCGCGCCGCTCCAGCTGCCATGGGCGGAATGCCGCGCAGTTCAAAGCGCGCCAGCGAGCGGCAGTCTGATACCAGTTCGCGTTCGCCCTGCACCACATGAATGCTCATGGCGGTTTGCCCGTCCTTGAACGTGGTGAATTCCTGCGCGCGTGCCACCGGGATCGTGGAGTTGCGCGATATGACCTTCTCGGTCAGGCCACCCATCGTTTCCAGCCCAAGCGAGAGCGGAATCACGTCGAGTAGCAGCAGTTCGTTGTCGTTCTTGTTGCCGGCCAGCACATTGGCCTGGATGGCCGCGCCAAGGGCCACCACCTTGTCCGGGTCGAGATTGGTCAGCGGTTCCTGTTTGAAGTATTCGGCCACGGCATGCTGGATCTGCGGCATGCGCGTGGAACCGCCGACCATCACCACGCCCTGCACATCCTCGATGCCGATGCCGGCATCGCGCAAGGCCTTGCGTGTCGGCGCCAGCGTCTTGCTGACAAGGTGTTGCGTCAGCTCATTAAAGGTCGCGCTGTCCAGCGTGATATCGATCAGCTCGTTGTTCGACAGCATGCAAGTGATGCGGGTCTCGGCGTGGTCGGTCAATTGTTCCTTGGCTTCACGTGCCTTGGTCAGCAGCAGCCGGGTATCTTCCGGGCCGATGGGCGAAACCTGGGATTTCTCCAGCATCCAGCAGAAGATGCGGCGGTCGAAATCGTCACCGCCGAGCGCGGAGTCGCCATTGGTCGCGAGTACTTCGAAAACGCCTTTGGAAAGGCGCAAGATCGATATGTCAAAGGTGCCGCCGCCCAGATCGTAAATGACGAACACGCCTTCCGACGCATTATCCAATCCATAAGCGACCGCCGCAGCGGTGGGCTCGTTAAGCAGGCGCAGCACATTGAGTCCGGCGAGTTTTGCCGCATCCTTGGTTGCCTGGCGCTGTGCATCGTCGAAATATGCCGGGACGGTAATCACGGCGCCGGCCAGCTCTCCGCCCAGTGATTTCTCGGCCCGGGCTTTCAGCACCTTGAGGATTTCTGCAGAAATTTCCACCGGGCTTTTAATGCCGGCGACGGTACTCAGCTGCAACATGCCAGGCGCATCGACGAAACGGTAGGGATAGTGGCCGATGTCGGCGATGTCGTGCACGCCACGCCCCATGAAACGCTTCACGGAAACAATGGTGTTTTGCGGGTCGTGGCTTTGCTGGGCTTGCGCCGGATAGCCGACCTCGACACCGGATGGGAGGTAATGCACCACCGACGGCAGCAGGGCATGGCCTTCTTCGTCATGCAGCACGACACTCATGCCGCTGCGCACGGTGGCGACCAGCGAATTGGTCGTGCCGAGATCGATGCCTACCGCCAGACGGTGCTGGTGCGGGACGGCGCTTTTGCCGGGTTCGGAGATTTGCAGTAGCGCCATTTAGTCTTCCAGTGCGAGGATTGCCTGCTGAATTTCGTCCCGCACTTTATCAAGAAAGCGCAGCTTGCGCACGATGCCTGCGGCGCGCGGGTAATCGCGGTGTTCGTCGATGGCAGCGTGCAACTCCGACTCCTGCGAGACGGCTTCGCGATTCATTTCCAGCAATAATTTTTCGAGGGCGGAGATGTCCAGCGCAGAGCGCGCTTCATCTATGGCTTCACGCCATTCCATTTGTTGCATCAAAAAGTCCGCGGGCATCGCGGTATTGGTTTCTTCCTGCGTGTCGACTCCCTGCAATTGCAGCAGGTAACGAGCACGAGAAACGGGGGATTTCAGCGTCTGATAGGCTTCGTTGGCGTGGGTCGCCCATTGCATCGAGCGCAAACGTTCGGAAGAGGAGGCCGCCGCAAAGCGATCGGGATGCACTTCGCTTTGCACCTTGCGGTAGCTCTGGTCGAGCAGCGTCCGGTCGATGGCAAAGCTCGTCGGCAGATCGAACAGTTCGAAGTGGTTCTGGTGGATATCAAGCATTCAATTAGCCATCCGCGTGCCACTGTCAGCGATGCGTCCGAGTTGCGCGCTGACAGCTAATCGCCCTATGCCTATACCGTGAAGCTTTCGCCGCAGCCGCAACTGTCCTTGACGTTGGGGTTGTTGAACCTGAAGCCTTCGTTCAGGCCTTCCTTGGTGTAGTCCAGTTCGGTACCGTCGAGATAGGTGAGACTCTTGGGATCGATCAGCACCTTGACGCCGTGACTTTCGAACGTCACGTCTTCCGGCAGGATTTCATCCGAGAATTCCAGCGTGTACGCCATGCCCGAGCAGCCCGAGGTTCTAACGCCCAGGCGCAGGCCGACGCCCTTGCCGCGGTTGGCGAGGAACTTCTGCACACGGTCGGCAGCGGATTCAGTCAGGGTAATTGCCATACGTTCAAGCTTCCTGTTTGCAAACTTCAGCATCGGCACTGGTGCCGGATTTCTGTTTCAGATCGGCGATGGCGGCCTTGATCGCATCTTCCGCCAGCACGGAGCAGTGGATCTTGACCGGCGGCAGGGCCAACTCTTCGGCGATGTCCGAGTTCTTGATGGTCATAGCCTGATCCAGGGTCTTGCCTTTCAGCCATTCGGTCACCAGCGAGGAAGAGGCAATCGCGGAACCGCAGCCGTAAGTCTTGAACTTGGCATCTTCGATCACGCCGTCGTCGCCAACGCGGATCTGCAGCTTCATCACGTCGCCGCAGGCGGGTGCACCCACCATGCCGGTACCGACATGCGGGTCGTTCTTGTCGAGCGCGCCGACGTTGCGGGGATTTTCGTAGTGATCCAGTACTTTATCGCTGTATGCCATGGTGTTTTCCTTAACTGCGTAACTTTTAGTGAGCCGCCCATTGGACGGACTCGAGGTCGATGCCTTCCTGGAACATTTCCCATAACGGGGAAAGCTCACGAAGCTTGCCGATCTTGCTCTTCATCAGTTCTATGGTGTAGTCGATTTCTTCCTCGGAGGTGAAGCGGCCGATGGTGAAGCGAATCGAGCTGTGCGCCAGTTCGTCCGAGCGTCCCAGCGCGCGCAGCACATAGGAAGGCTCAAGGCTGGCCGAGGTACAGGCCGAGCCGGAGGAGACTGCGATGTCCTTCACTGCCATGATCAGCGACTCGCCTTCTACGAAATTGAAGCTGATGTTCAGGTTGTGCGGAACGCGTTGCTTGAGGTCGCCATTGACGTAGACTTCCTCGATGTCCTGCAGGCCGGTCAGCAACCGGTCGCGCAGTCGGCGGATGCGGGCGTTTTCCAGTTCCATTTCTTCCTTGGCAATGCGGAAGGCTTCGCCCATGCCGACGATCTGGTGCGGTGCCAGCGTGCCGGAGCGCATGCCGCGCTCGTGGCCGCCGCCGTGCATTTGCGCTTCAATACGGACTCTAGGCTTGCGGCGCACGTACAGCGCGCCTATGCCCTTGGGGCCGTAGGTCTTGTGGGCGGAGAAGCTCATCAGGTCGACCGGAAGTTTTTCCAGGTCAATTTCCACCTTGCCGGTAGCTTGCGCGGCGTCGACGTGGAAGATGATGCCGCGTTCGCGGCACAGGTTGCCGATGGCTTCGATGTCCTGGATCACGCCGATTTCGTTGTTGACCATCATTACCGAGGCAAAGATGGTGTCCGGGCGGATGGCGGCGAGGAACTTCTCGATGTCCAGCAGGCCGTTCGGCTCCGGTTGCAGGTAAGTCGCTTCGAAACCCTGACGTTCCAGTTCGCGGAACGGGTCGATCACGGCCTTGTGTTCAGTCTGCACGGTGATGATGTGCTTGCCCTTGCCCGAATAGAAGTGCGCGGCACCCTTGATCGCAAGGTTGTCGGATTCGGTTGCGCCGGAAGTCCAGACGATTTCGCGCGGGTCGCAATTGACCAGCGCGGCGACCTGCGCGCGCGCATTTTCCACGGCTTCTTCCGCTTTCCAGCCGAAGGGATGGGAACGGCTGGCCGGGTTGCCGAAATGCTCGGTCAGGTACGGAATCATCTGTTCCGCGACGCGTGGGTCCACCGGGGTGGTGGCCGAGTAGTCCAGGTAGATCGGGGTCTTCACACTCATGCTTCTTCCTCAAACCGCCAATGCGGCCATTCGTTTCAATCGTAAAAGTTCGTTTTCCAGCGCCAGCAAAAATCCGTCGATCTGCTCGGGGCTGTTGTCCGCACCGAGGCTGACGCGTACTGCGCCGCGTGCAAATTCCGGGTCCACGCCCATGGCCAGCAACACATGGCTGGGCTCGGTGCTGTCGCTGGAGCAGGCCGAGCCGCTCGCAATCGCATAGCCATTCTTGTCCATCGCCACTACCAGCGTTTCGCCTTCGATATTGGCGAAGGCAAAAAAGCTGGTGTTCGGCAATCGTGCGCTTTCACCGCCGAAGATCGTGGCACCCAAGCGCTGCAAACCCGTTTCCAGGCGGTTGCGCAGGCTTTCAATCTTTGTGCTGCGATCATGCAACTCGCGCTGCGCAAACTCACACGCCAAGCCGAAACCGACGATGGCGGCAATGTTTTCCGTTCCGCTGCGCAGGCCTTTTTCCTGTCCGCCGCCGTACAAGAGCGGCTTGATATCCACTCGCTTGTCTAGCACTAGTGCGCCGGCACCTTGCGGACCGTGTATCTTGTGCGCCGACAGGCTCATCGCATTCACGCCGAGCGCATTGAAATCCAGCGATATCTTGCCTAGCGCCTGTACTGCATCGGTATGCAGCAGGGCGCCGTGCTGGCGACATAATTCGGCAATCGCCGGAATGTCCTGAATCACGCCGGTCTCGTTGTTGGCTGCCATCACGGAAACCAGTGCGGTTTTCTGCTGCAATACTTCATTCAGGCTGTCCAGCCCAATGTGGCCGTCTTCGCTCACGCGGATTCTGGCAATTTTCCACCCGCGGCCCATCAAGTATTGCGCCGGACGATAAACCGCCGGATGCTCAATGGCGCTTACCGCAATGCCGGAAGGCGTATGTGCTGCGGCAATCCCTTGTATGGCAAGATTATCCGCCTCGGTGCCGCCGCTGGTAAATACTACTTGAGTAGGATGGGCGCCGATGGCGGCGGCCACTTGCTCGCGTGCATACTCAACGGCTTGCCGTGCATGCCGTCCAAAACTGTGACGACTGGTTGGGTTACCTTGGGGCTGCTGCAAGTAAGGCAGCATTCCCTCAAGGACGCGAGGGTCGAGCGCAGTCGTGGCGTTGTGGTCGAGATAAACGGTAGAGGCGCTCATTACATTGAAGCGTGCTGCCCTCAGGCTGCAACGGCTTGCGGGGAGCGTTCGCGGCGTTTCGGTTCCGGGATGACGATTTTTCCGCCACTGCGTTGCGAGGCTACCAGGTCGGCCAGGCTGACGCCGGAGAGGTACTCCAGAATCTTGACATTAAGGCTGGCCCACAGGTCATGGGTCATGCAGCGGTGTTCGTCATGGCAGTTTTCGTTGCCGCCGCACTGGGTGGCATCGATTTGCTCGTCCACGGCGGTGATGATGTCCGATACCGAGATAATGTCCAGAGGCTTGGCAATGCGATAGCCGCCGCCTGGGCCACGAACGCTTTTCACCAAACCGTTGCGACGCAGACGGCTGAATAATTGTTCAAGATAGGACAGGGAAATTTCCTGCCGCTCGCTGATTCCGGCCAGCGTGACGGGACGGTCGACTTCGTTGAGAGCCAAGTCGAGCATGGCGGTCACGGCAAAACGACCTTTAGTGGTCAAGCGCATAAATAACTCCGGTAAAGGAAGGTCTGAGTACTGAACTGTACAATACCCTAACTATTTAGTCAACTATTACGGGCCGGTCTCAATCAACGATTTTGTTCAAATAGTTGACGTCGAAAGCCTTTGCGACTTCCTTGTCGGTCTCGACATCACCGCCCAGTTTGGCCAGTTGCTGTGCCATTTCCTCAAGGCGTTTGTCCTGTTCTGCCGCATGATCCAGCAAGGCGTGGATTGCTTTCGCCATCGGGTCGTTCATGTCGTCGGATACCGCGTACGCGGAAAAGCCGATTTTTTGCGCCATGTCGTCGCGTTGCTTGGCTTTTTCCTGATCCAGGATGCGTGCCGGGATGCCGACAGCGGTCGCGCCTGCCGGCACGTCTTTTACGACGACGGCATTCGAGCCGATCTTGGCTTCTTCGCCTATCGTGATCGGGCCGAGTACCTTGGCGCCCGCGCCGATGACGACGCCTTTTTCAAGCGTCGGGTGGCGCTTGCCTTTTTTCCAGGAGGTGCCGCCCAGCGTCACGCCGTGATAGAGCGTGCAGTCATCGCCGATTACCGCAGTTTCGCCAATGACGACGCCCATGCCGTGATCGATGAAGACGCGGCGGCCGATGGTGGCGCCAGGGTGGATTTCGATGCCGGTCAGCCAGCGGCCGATGTGCGAGGAGAAGCGTGCCAGCCAGCGTAGTTTGCAATGCCAGAGCCAGTGCGAAAAACGATGGATGATGAGCGCATGGACGCCCGGGTAAGTGGTGAGCACTTCCCAATGCGTGCGTGCGGCCGGGTCCCGTTCGAACACGACGGCGATGTCTTCGCGCAAATGATTGAACATGCGTTAGCTACGCTAGTTGAATGAAAAGTCTAGTATTTTGCCATAAATACAGTGCTCCTATCGAGGCGACTGTATCGATTTCAAGATACCCCGCAGGATATTGACCTCTTCCTTTTCCAATCGTGCCCGGGTAAACAGGCGCCGCAGTCGCGACATCAGCCGTTTCGGCATGGCAGGGTCCAAGAATCCGGTGTCGATCAGGGTTTCTTCCAGGTGGCGATAAAAGCCTTCGACATCTTCATGACTGGCCAGATTGAAATCAGTGTCGACCGGAGCGGTTGCGCCCAATGCCGCTGTGCGGATTTCGTATGCCAGTACCTGAACCGCCGAGGCGAGGTTGAGGGAGGAGTATTCGGGGTTGGCGGGGATCATCGCCAGAAGCTGGCAACGGATAAGCTCGTCATTGGACAAGCCGCTCATTTCCGTACCGAAAACCAGCGCCACGGATTGACTGGAAGCAAGCTGCACCGCCTCCATTGCGGCCTCGCGTGCCGTGACAAGCTGGTGCGACAGTTCGCGCTTGCGGGCGCTGAGGCCGATGACGAAGGTGCAGCCGGTCAAAGCCTCCTCCAGCGAATCGCAAACACGCGCTTCGGCCAGGATGTCGCTGGCTCCGGAAGCCATGGCTTCTGCAATGTCATGCGGGAATTTTTTGGGCCGTACCAGCACCAGTTGGGTAAGTCCCATCGTTTTCATTGCGCGTGCCGCGGACCCGATATTGCCGGGGTGGCTGGTCTGGCAGAGCACGATGCGGATGTTGGCAAGTGATTCGAGTTTGGAGCTCATGGCGTGTAGGCGGTAAAATGTAAGGGTGTGTTCATATTGATTTCACGTCTGCGTTGCTTCAAGAAAGCGATAGATGCAAGGCGCAACGTGCAGCCAAGGGTTATTCCCTTGGCAAGCGGTGCAACGTAGCAGATGCGCTTTCTTGAAGCAACCCTGCGGGACAGGGTGATTTGGGCGCCCTCCTTTGTCGCAAGTTGCTTGTTGTGATCGACACAACGGCGCGTCTTGCTTCGCGGATGGCATCCCAAATCGCCCCGTCGCAGACGCGAAATCAGTATGAATACACCCTAATTTTAACAGCTCTTTAAATTTTCCCGTCCGCGGGTTCGGAAGAAGAATATGCATCCCATGCTTACTATTGCAGTCAAGGCCGCGCGCCAGGCTGCCGCCATCATCAATCGCGCCTCCCAGGATCTTGGCGCTCTCAAGATTCGAAGCAAGACCTATAACGACTTCGTTACCGAAGTGGACCATGCCGCCGAACGTGCGATCATCGAAACCCTGCTCGATGCCTATCCCGATCATTCCATCCTCGCCGAGGAAAGTGGTGCCCAGGGCGACAGCGAAAACGTGTGGATCATCGACCCGCTCGACGGCACCACCAATTTCCTGCACGGTTTTCCGCAATACGCCGTTTCCATTGCGCTCAAGCAGCGCGGCCAGATCACGCAAGCCGTGATCTATGATCCGAACCGCAACGATCTCTTTACCGCTACTCGCGGTCGCGGCGCTTTTCTGAATGACCGCCGTATCCGCGTCAGTTCGCGCGCGCGCTTGCAGGAATCCATTATCGGCACCGGTTTCCCGTTCCGCGACTTCGCGCACCTCGACACTTACTGTGCGATGTTCAAGGACATGATCAAGAAGACCTCGGGCGTGCGTCGCCCCGGCTCCGCTTCGCTGGACCTGGCCTATGTGGCAGCCGGCTGGTATGACGGCTTCTGGGAAATCGGTCTCTCACAGTGGGACATCGCCGCAGGTGGCCTGATTGTGCACGAAGCCGGTGGCTTGGTAGGCGATTTCGAGGGCAACGAGGGCTGGCTGGAAAGCGGCAATATTGTTGCCGGCAACCCCAAGGTATTCTCGCAGATTCTTCAAACGCTCAGCCCGCATCTGACTGACTCGCTGAAATCCAAGCCCGCTGCCTGATTGGACCATGCAAGGGATTGAGGCCATCGTAGAGCAGCGCATTGCCGAAGCTTCCCGTCGCGGCGATTTCGACGATCTGCCCGGCGCCGGGCGGCCACTGGAACTGGACGACGACAGGCTGATTCCCGAGGAGTTGCGTGTGGCCTATCGCATTCTGAAGAATGCGGGGTATGTGCCGCCAGAGGTGCAGGCGATGAAAGATATCGCCGAACTGGAGCGCCTCGTCCATGCATCCGAAGGCGTGCAACGCAGCGTGGCCTTACGCAAGCTGCGACTCCTGACGATGCAAATGAGCGCGTCCCGTTCCGGCAACCTGCAACTGGAAGCCGATTATTACGACAGGCTGGCCGAGCGGCTCGTCCCCGCATGATTGCTTACTTCCGGCCGTAATGGTCGTCGAAGCGGACGATATCGTCCTCGCCCAGGTAAGGGCCGGATTGGACTTCGATAATCTCCAGCGGCAATTTCCCGACATTCTCGAGTCTGTGCTTGGTTCCCAGCGGAATGAAAGTCGACTCGTTCTCCGTCACCAGATAGCAGGTGTCGCCCCGTGTGACCTTGGCCGTACCCTTGACCACCACCCAGTGCTCGGCGCGGTGGTGGTGCAATTGTAGCGACAGCATCGCACCGGGTTTGATGACGATGCGCTTCACCAGGAAGCGTTCGCCGTTATCCACGCTGTCGTACCAGCCCCAGGGGCGATACACCTTGCGGTGCAGCAGACCCTCCGGACGGCCTTGCCGCTTGAGGGTATCGACGATGTTTTTCACATCCTGCGTCTTGTCCTTGTGTACGACCAGCACTGCATCCGGCGTCTCCACGACGACCAGGTCGCTGACCCCGACGCAGGTGACCAGCCTGCCACCGGACAGGGCCAGGGTATCGGTGCAGTCGCTCAGCAGGACATCCCCTTGCGCCACATTGCCGTTTGCGTCCTTGGGCAGCGTCTGCCATAGCGAATCCCATGAGCCCACGTCCGACCAGCCTGCTGTCAGCGGGATCATCGACCCTGCGGGCAGATTTTCCTGCCCGGCGGCAATACGCTCCATCACGGCGTAGTCGATGGAATCGCTCGGACATGCTGCAAAGGCGGACTCGCCTATGCGCACAAAGAGGCCGTCTTCCTGCCGGTCTTGCCAGGCAGTGCGGCAGGCAGCCAGGATGTCGGGGCGGCATTGTTCGATGGCTGTCAGCCACACCGAGGCGCGCATCATGAACAGGCCGCTATTCCAGAGGTAACCTCCTTCATCCAGGTAGCGTTGCGCCGTTGCGCGGTCCGGTTTTTCGACGAAATTGGCGATGCGGCAGGCCGCGTTGTTTGTTTCGTCCAGCGGCTCCCCCATGCGGATGTAGCCATACCCGGTCTCCGGGCAGTCCGGCGTAATGCCGAAAGTGACCACATTGCCCACCGCCGCCAGTGCGGCGCCCTGCCGGACGACTTCCTGAAATGCCGCAGTGTCGATAATCACATGGTCCGACGGCATGACCAGCAACACCGGGTCTTCCCCATTCCGATTCGCTTCCAGTGCTGCCATCGTCAAGGCAGGCGCGGTATTGCGGCCGACGGGCTCCAGCAGGAGCACGCCATCCTTGCCCAGCAAGCGCAATTGTTCGGCAATGACGAAGCGATACTCTTCGTTGCACACCACCATAGTCGGTGCCACTTCCACGCCCGCGATGCCTTCGACGCGGCGCACGGTGCCTTGCAGCAGGGATTCTTCGCCGATCAGCGGCAATAGTTGTTTGGGGTATTTTTCGCGGGAGAGTGGCCACAGGCGCGTGCCGGAACCGCCGGAGAGAATTACGGGTTGCAATAACATATCAGACTCCCAGTCTTTGCGAGAATCATGGTTCGACATGGTTCGACAGCGGGATTCGTAAAAATGATAGCGCGGATTCAAAGTCCCGGGGCAAATTCCTGATACAAAAGATATTTAACGGAAGGTGGTCGGAAAGAAATCAATACGGAACGATCTGCGAAACACAAGGCTCTAAACAATTCCTAATGGCTAATCAGAAGGAGTTCATCATGAAAAGCAAATTTGCGATCAGCCTGGCCTTGGTAGGTTCCTTGCTGGTACCTGTTGCCGGATACGCGGGTGATTACACCGGAGACCGTAGTGCAGCGGCCAAGGAGTTTGTCAAAGATTCAGTCATCACTGCCAAAATCAAGGCAAAACTGGCTAAGGAAAAAGACGTCAGCGCAATGCATATCAAGGTGGATACGGATCAAGCCGGGGTTGTGTATTTAAGCGGCACAGCCAAGAGCCAGGCGGAGGCGGACCGGGCTGTAGCACTTGCACAAGAAGTAGAAGGCGTTACCTCTGTCGAGAATAAAATTGAAGTCAAATAAGGATCATTCGTTGTCGATGCGAAGCGGAAGTGCGAGATTGCTCCACTTCCGCTTCGTTGTTTCTGCAGTCTCGCATCGTGTCAGGGAAGCTTCGCTTTAAAGCCGGTTAGATAAAAAAGCAGTCTTGGCTAAGGGGCAGTTTATGGCGAATATCGTATGTGCGCAGAGGTTCGGCGATGTCGGACCGCTTGAGCCGGCCGCTTATCAAGGGGAGACTGTGCAGGATGTGCTCGATGCGGCCGCTATGGATTACCCGCGTTTAAAAAATTACGTGCTGGATGACCAGGGCCGGGTGCGCAAGCATGTGGCGATTTTTGTGGGCGGAGCCATGCAGCCGCGCGAGACCGTGCTTGATAATAGTCTCGGCCCCAAGGATGAAATTTATATCATGCAGGCACTATCCGGCGGTTAAGCACCGGCTGAAACAGGCGCTAAGCACCAATGTGGAGGGTCAGGCAATGGCTAATCGAGTATTGGTTGCGACACGTAAGGGGCTGTTCGATATCCGTCAACGCGATCCCGGCAACTGGGCGATTCATGACAGACATTTTCTTGGCGAACCCGTCGGCATGGTTCTGCAGGATCCGTACGACAAGACGCTCTATGCCTCGCTTGAACTCGGGCATTTCGGTACCAAGCTGCATCGTTCCGACGACGACGGCATGCACTGGGAGGAGGTGAGCGTACCTTCCTATGCCTCTATCGATGGCGACGATGCTCCCAGCCTGAAAATGATCTGGTCGATGGAAGTGGGCGCGCCCGGCACGCTTTGGGCAGGCACCCTTCCCGGCGGGTTGTTTAGAAGCACCGATCGCGGGGCGACATGGGAAATGATGCGTAGCCTGTGGGATGACCCTTTGCGCAAGCAATGGGTGGGCGGAGGCTATGACGAGCCGGGTATCCATTCCATTTGCGTCGATCCTCGCGACGCCAACCGCATCGTCATCGCCGTCTCCTGCGGCGGGGTATGGTTGAGCGAAGATAACGGCAGCAGTTGGCGCACCGCGACCAAAGGCTTGTGGGCTGACTATATGCCGCCCGGCCAGAAGGAAAATCCCGCCATTCAGGACCCTCATCGAGTGGTGCAGTGCCGCGACGCGCCGGACAATTTCTGGATGCAACATCACAACGGCATCTTTCGCTCCACCGATGGTTGTGTCGAATGGGGGCAGGTGAGTGCCCACCCCTCCAGCTTCGGCTTTACCGTCGCTGTCCATCCGCAGCAACCCGATACCGCGTGGTTTGTTCCTGCAGTCAAGGATGAGAAGCGGTATCCGGTGGATGGAAAATTGATTGTGACCCGCACCCAGGACGGCGGAAAAACCTTTCCATCATTCGCGACCGGTCTACCGCAGCAGGAAAGCTACGATCTGGTATATCGCCACAGTCTGGCGGTCGACGAGCGTGGTGAATATCTGGCGATGGGGTCGACCACCGGTAACCTTTGGATTAGTGAAAATGGCGGCGAAGCTTGGCGTGAAGTGAGTAATCATCTGCCGCCGGTCTACGCCGTGCGGTTTATTAAGGATTGATTTCAGGAGGCATTTTCTAGTTCAGGTTTGCAAAGGGGTGGCCATGGATTTTCGAAGATATGCTTTGAGCGGCAAAAGTTTTTTCTTGGGTTTCCTTTGTTTTCAGGGGTTTATTTTTGCAAGCCCGCTCTGGGGCGATGAGCTTCCTCGTACCATCGAACGACTCAAACCGTCCATCGTTGGCATCGCCACGTACCAGAAAACGCGCAGCCCTGCGTTGAATTTCCTGGGAACGGGCTTTGCGGTCGGCGATGGCACGCTGGTGTTGACCAATGCCCACGTCGTTCCGGATGGCGTGGAGGGAAGCAAGCTGGAGACCCTTGGCGTCGTCGTCGCCAGAAACGAAACGGAAACGGATCTCAGGCTCGCCGTGCGGGTCGCGCAGGATAAGGAACGCGACCTCATCCTGCTTAAAATCAGCGGTCCACCCCTGCCCGCACTGGAGTTGGGCGACTCCAGCGCGTCGCGCGAAGGACAGGGGTTTGCCTTTACCGGATTTCCGATTGGCGTGGTGCTCGGATTCCATCCTGTCACGCATCGCGCCATGCTTTCTTCGATCACGCCGATTGTCCTGCCTGCCCACAACAGCAAGCGTTTGGACTCGAAAAGTATCAGCCAGCTTAAAAAAACGGCCTTCCCGGTATTTCAACTTGACGGAACCGCTTATCCCGGCAACAGCGGGAGCCCGCTTTATGATCCCGATACCGGGGTCGTGTACGGAATAATCAGCATGGTTTTGATCAAGGGCCTGAAAGAGTCGGTGCTCAGCCAGCCGAGCGGAATCACCTATGCCATTCCAAGCAGTTATCTGCGCGATTTCCTGGAAAGGAAAGGGCCGTGATATCTACTCGCAAGCCCCGGGATAGCTGCTTGGGCAACTTGTCGCAGCAAGCTTTCAAGTACGCACATTTTTTGCGTTTCTATTGACGTCTTCATTACGAAGTGGTAGCAAGTGAATTGTATGCAATATCTCGGCAGGCGAGGTGTATTTCCTTAATAAATCTAAAGCGTTATAAATTTAATGCGTAGAAAGCGCAAAGAAGCTACACAAAGCTGTTTTTCCTTTTAAGGGGTTAAAAGAAAAAAACGCTCAAGAAGGATCGCAATCCGGCAGGATTGCGATGAGCCCGAAACGATCGGGAGAAAAACAAGTGTATAAAAGTTTCCATCGCTACGTAGCCGTTACAGGAACCATCCTGATATCGGAAATCATCATCATGATGGTGGCGGTTTATCTCGGGGTATCCATCCGCTTTTTCGATCTGTTCTACACCCCTCCCTACATCGTTGCAGCCCCGCTTATCAATTTATTTCCCTATGCCAGCGTCTTTGCCTTGGTGATGGTTTTAAGCATGGCTGCAGTGGGGATGTATCAACTGGGGTACCGTGAAGATTTCCGCAAGACCTTGCTTCGCCTGATGCGCGCCATGGCGTTCGGGCTGGGCCTCATCGTCCTGATTTTTTATTGGGTACCGGAGACTTACGTCGGTCGCGGGATCCTGGGTGCCGTCATGTTGATTACCACGGCGGGTATCTTTCTGACGCGGCTCGTCTTTTACCACTGGGCCAATGCCCACCTCCAGAAGAATCGAATCATCGTGTTGGGTGCCGGCAGGCTGGCCAGGGAGTGCAGCATGCTGGTCGAGAAGAATCCCACGTTCGATAAATTCCAGATCGTCGGGTTTGTCCCGATGCCGCATGAGGTATGCCAGGTGTCGCCCGCACTGGTTTTGTCCACGGAAGGGACGTTGATCGCGATGGTGAAGAAATACCGCGTCAATGAGATTGTTGTGGCGGTTAGGAACCGGCGCAGCGAGCATTTTTCAATCCAGGAGCTTCTCAAATGCAAGCTATATGGGGTGAAAGTGAGCGATACGGAAACATTTTTCGAGCGCGAAATGGGCCAGGTCCTGATGGATTCTCTTCAGCCCGGCTGGCTGGTGTTTAACGATGGCTTCGACCAGAGCCGGTTGCGCACCAGCATCAAGAGGACGTTCGACTTGCTCGCAAGTGTGACGCTCTTGATCGTCGCGCTTCCCATCATGCTGATTACGGCCCTGTGTATCTTTCTGGAAGACCGTAAATCGATCTTCTATCGTCAGGAAAGAGTGGGCAAGGACGGCCAACACTTCATGATGCTGAAGTTTCGCAGCATGCGCAAAGACGCCGAGGAAATAGGAAAGCCGCAATGGGCATGCGAGAACGACCCTCGTACCACCAGGGTGGGGCGGATCATACGCCATTTGAGAATCGACGAGCTCCCCCAGATACTCAACGTGCTGAAGGGAGAAATGAGCTTCGTCGGCCCCAGGCCTGAACGGCCGTATTTTGTGGAGCAGCTTTCCAAGGAACTACCTTATTACCACGTCAGGCACAGCATCAAACCGGGAATTACCGGCTGGGCGCAAGTGCGTTATCGCTATGGGGCATCGGTCGAGGATGCCATACAGAAACTCCAGTACGACTTGTTCTACGTCAAGAACAACAGCTTGTTTCTCGACATCATTATTCTGATCGACACCATCCGCGTAGTGATATTTGGCAAAGGCGGGAGATGACTCCGGAGCGCAACATGCCATGTTGGTCAACATAGCGGTATTCAGCTACGCCACGGCGGC
>DATHWE010000032.1:0-2221 GCA_035460905.1 Methylophilaceae bacterium
ATCGAATGCACCCTTTGCCATTTCGCAGGCGGTTTCTTCGCTGACAGCGCCGCAGCGCTCCAGGGTTTCCGGGCTGACGTCGAGCAGTTCGATTTTGGCGCTGTTGCTGTAAGTGACGAAGCCGCGCTCGAAGCAGGTTGAACTGCCTGGAATGGCGGTGATGTATTGCGACGCCATGCCGCCGGTGCATGATTCGGCAAGCGCGATGGTCCACCCGCGCTGGGTAAGCGTGGTGCCGAGCTGTGCGGCGAGGGTTACAAGTGGATCGTCAGCCATTGCAGTGCATAAAGCGTGAGGATGGCGTAAATCGCCGCCAGCAGATCGTCGAACATCACGCCGAAACCGCCTTTCAGTCGGGTGTCACACAGGCGGATGGGGAAGGGCTTCCAGATATCGAACAACCGGAACAGCACAAAAGCCGCTGCCCACCACGGCCAGGTGCGTGGCGTGAATTCCAGCACCAGCAGCATCGCGACGATTTCATCCCAGACGATACCGCCGTGGTCTTCGACGCCCAGCGCCTGGCTGGTTTTGCTGCAGATGGGGATGCCAGCCATAAAAAGCAGGGCGATCAACGGGAGATGGAGTAGGGTCGGTAATGCCATCATCCCGTAGAAAAGAGGGAAGGCCACGAGGGTACCGAACGTGCCGGGAGCCATGCGCGCAAGGCCACTGCCAAAGCCCAGTGCCAGCAGGTGGGCCGGATGCTGCAGCAGGAAGCGGCGGTCAGGCAAAGTGGTCATAACCGCTCCCCGGTTGGGCCATGGGTTGCCCGGCTGCATCCAGCAGTTGCAACCCTGAATCGGCAGTGATTTTACCTATGCGACTCAGCTTCAATCCCAGTCTGTCTTCTAATGTCTTGATGGCATCATGCCTCGTGCGCGGAGCGGTGAAGCACAGTTCGTAATCGTCGCCGCCGGAAAGCAGGCAACGCTGCGCCCATTCGTTGGCAAGAAGCGGCTCAAGCGCCGGATGTGACGGCAGTGCATCGAAGCAGAGCTCGGCGCCGACATTGGAACGTTCAAGAATGTGACCGAGGTCGCCGAGCAGGCCGTCGGAAATATCCAGCGCGCTGGTGGCGATGCCGCGCAGTGCAAGGCCGAGTTCGACGCGAGGCTGGGGAGTGTCGAGCAGGCGGCGACAAGCGTTAACGTCATCTTCGGCAAGCTCCACCTTGCCTTGCAATGCATTCAGCGCCAGCGCCGCGCCGCCTAGCGTGCCGGAGACCCAGATATCGTCGTCCGGCTGTGCGCCGCTGCGTCGCAAGGCCTGGCCGCGCGGAATCTCGCCAAAGATCGTGACCGCAAGATTAAGCGGTCCGCGCGTGGTGTCGCCGCCAACGAGATCAATGCCGAACTCCTTGGCGCAGGCGAAAAAGCCGCCGGCGAAGGCGGACAGCCAGGGCTCATCGGCGCGCGGCAGTGCAATGGCCAGCGTGGCCCAGCGCGGCTGTGCGCCCATCGCTGCCATGTCCGAAACATTCACGGCCAGGGCTTTCCAGCCGAGCTTGCGCGGGTCGGCATCGGGAAAGAAGTGAGTGCCTGAAACCAGCATGTCGGTGGATACTGCCAGTTCCATATTCGGGCTTACGGCCATCAGCGCGGCATCGTCGCCGACACCCAGCACCGCTTGCGGCGTGGGTTTGGTGAAGAAACGTTCGATCAGGTTGAATTCTGAGGTCATGCTTGCGCTACAGAGGGGAGATTCATGCCTGCGGTTTTTGCGCCGATTTCGGCCGGAAAGCCTTGACCATTGCCTCGTTGGTTTCGATATACGGAGCGCCGATCAGGTCCAGGCAATACGGCACTGCCGCGAAAATGCCATGCACGAGTTGATTGCCGTCGGAGTCCTTGAGGCCTTCCAGCGTTTCGCGTATGGATTTCGGCTGGCCGGGCAGGTTGATGATCAGGCTTTGCTTGCGGATGACCGCCACCTGCCGCGACAGGATGGCAGTCGGTACGAATTGCAGGCTGATCTGGCGCATCTGTTCGCCGAAGCCGGGCATGACCTTGTCGGCAACGGCCAGTGTCGCCTCCGGCGTTACGTCCCGCAATGCGGGGCCTGTGCCACCGGTGGTCAATACCAACGAACATTCTTCATGATCGACCAGGTCGCGCAGCATGGCTTCGATTTCATCCTGCTCATCAGGGATGATGCGCGCAACATGTTCCCAAGGCGTTTTCAGCGCGGATCCAAGCCAATCACGTAGCGCCGGGATGCC
>DATHWE010000033.1:0-1924 GCA_035460905.1 Methylophilaceae bacterium
GGCCGAGGCAGCCGGATGCACCGGCACCGATTGTGCCAGCGCACTCAGGGTGCTTGCGGGCACATTCTCGAACTCGGTCGTCACCGCCACGCATTCGCGTGCCATACGGTCGAGTGCAGCCTGGTCGTCATAGGCGGAGCACAGATGGACATCCGCCAGCAAGCCGGCCGGACTATTCTTGTCCGGATCGAGCACCATGACCCGATATCCCATCTCGTGGGCGGCAATGACGAAAAACCGGGCCAGCTGGCCACCGCCAAGCATGCCCAGCATGGAAGGTGGCAATATCATGCATCCCCCTTCAGCGTCATCGCGAGCACTTTTTCGGTTTGCTTGCGGCGAAATTCAATCAACTTTTCCGATAGCGTCGCATCCGTGGTCGCCAGCAGAGCAACGGCAAACAGGCCGGCATTGGCTGCACCGGCTTCGCCTATGGCGAATGTCGCTACCGGAATACCCTTGGGCATCTGCACGATGGAAAGCAGTGAGTCCTGACCTTGCAAATGCTTGGAGGGCACTGGCACACCCAGCACCGGCAGCGTCGTTTTCGCCGCAACCATGCCTGGAAGATGAGCAGCACCACCCGCGCCGGCAATAATCGCGCGATAGCCGCGGGTAGCGGCGCTCTCGGCAAACTCGAACATCAGGTCGGGGGTGCGGTGCGCTGAAACCACGCGCGCCTCATAAGGCACGCCGAAATCATCCAGCATGGCCGCCGCCGCTTTCATCACGGGCCAGTCGCTGTCCGACCCCATGATGATGGCGACCAAAGGTTGTGTTTTTGTCATGATTTCCCCTTATTTAGAGAAGTACCAGATTGTCTCGATGGATCAGCTCCGGCTCATCCACATAGCCCAGGATATGCTCGATTTCCTGACTAGGCTTGCGCAGGATGCGCGCCGTTTCCAGCGCGGTGTAATTAACCAGGCCGCGCGCCACCTCATGGCCGTGCGCGTCGAGGCATATCACCAGTTCGCCGCGTTCGAAATCGCCCGATATCGCCGTCACGCCGATTGGCAACAGGCTTTTGCCATCCTCGCGCAGCGCCTTCGCTGCACCAGCGTCCAACGTCAGTTTGCCGCGTACCTGCAGATGATCGGCCAGCCACTGCTTGCGCGCGGCCGTTTTCATTTCCGGCGCACGCAAATGGGTACCGATAGGCTCGCCGTCCGACAAGCGCACCAGCACGTCCTTTTCCCGACCGGAAGCGATGATGGTGTGGGCGCCGCTGCGTGCGGCGCGCTTCGCCGCCAGAATCTTGGTCAGCATACCGCCGGTACCGACGCTGCTGCCGGCGCCGCCCGCCATTTTCTCAAGTTCCGGGTCGCCCGCAGTAGCCTGCTGGATCAGTGTCGCTGCTTTATCCTTGCGTGGATCGGCAGAAAAAAGCCCTTGCTGATCGGTAAGGATAACCAACGCATCGGCCTCGATCAGGTTGGCGACCAGCGAACCCAGCGTGTCGTTGTCGCCAAAGCGGATCTCGTCGGTAACAACCGTATCGTTTTCGTTAATGATGGGAATGACGTTCAGGTCGAGCAAGGTGCGCAAGGTGCTGCGCGCATTCAGGTAGCGCTTGCGGTCAGCCAGGTCGTCATGCGTCAGCAGCACTTGCGCGGTATGCAGCTTGTGCCGTGCGAAACAGGATTCGTACATCTGCACCAAACCCATTTGCCCCACGGCAGCCGCCGCCTGCAACTCATTGATCGCCGTGGGCCGCTTGACCCACTCCAGCCGCTGCATACCCTCCGCCACGGCACCGCTGGAAACCAGCACTACTTTGCGGCCATGATGCCGGAGTCGCGTAATCTGGTCCGCCCAGGCAGCAATCGCCGCCTGGTCCAGCCCACGGCCATCATTGGTGACCAGGCTGGAGCCAACCTTGACGACGATGCAGCGTGCATTGACAAGCAGGGATTTCATTCCG
>DATHWE010000034.1:0-13308 GCA_035460905.1 Methylophilaceae bacterium
GTTGCGGTCGGCTATCCGGCGGACCCTGCCACTTTCAGTGCCGAGGTGCGTGAACGCGAAACCGCACCGCGCAAACGTCGCGAATTGGGCGAGCTGTTTTTCGCGGGTGCATGGGACAAGCCCATCATCTGATAAAATGGCTTTTTAATTTCTAACCTGGGATAGCATCATGGCCGTCGTCGAACTCACCAAAGCCAATTTCAAGGAAACCATTGAGAAGAACGAGCTTGTCATCGTCGACTTCTGGGCGCCGTGGTGCGATCCCTGCCTGACGTTCACTGAAACCTTCAAGCAGGTTGCAGAGAATCATCCGGATATCGTCTTCGGCATGGTTAATACCGAAACCGACAATGAAATCGCCGAATATTTCAATGTCGAGAAAATCCCCGGCATCCTCGTGGTGCGCGAACAGGCTGGTCTGCTGGCGCAGGTAGGAGAGTTGGGTGCGCCTGCCATGGAAGAAATTATCAAGTGGGCGCGCAATTACGACATGTCCACCGTGCGCGAGTATTACGCAGGTCAAAAAGCCGGATGATCTGAAAAGATTCTGGATTTGAAAATGGCGTGCAATTTGCACGCCATTTTTGTTTTAGCCGGTAAACGATCCAGTGCTGAGCAGCCTGAATAGGAAAAAGGCACCGATTGCCATCATCACATACATCGCGAGATTCCCGATCACTGCAGCAGAACTCTTGGCGAATGTTTTCTCAAACCACACCCGCGCAACATAAATCGCGATGATCGCCAGCGGAATAATCAACAGCGAGCCAAAAGAGTCGATCTGCGTCAGTTTCCCCACGAACGTGGCCAGCCAGCCATCTTCAGAGAAGATGAGGATGGCCAGGCCGATAATGCCCATGATCATCAATATGAACTGGGCGCCGGCTTTCAGTACCGATATCAGCGATTCCGGTCTTTGCGTTGGTTTCTCTTTAACACCTGGTTTTGCCATTAGATCAGCCCTCGATGTGACGATGTTACGAAATCAATCCGAACTGTCCGGTAAATACTTGGCAGGATCTACCGGTTTGCCGAGTTTGCGAATCTCGAAATGCAGTTTGACGCGGTCGGTGTCGGAATTGCCCATTTCGGCAATCTTCTGGCCCTTGGCGATGAACTGGCCTTCCTTGACGAGCAGATGGCTATTATGCGCGTAAGCCGACAGATAGGTTTTGTTGTGCTTGATGATGATCAGCTTGCCGTAGCCGCGCAAACCGGCACCGCTGTAAACCACTTTTCCCGGCGCGGCAGCATAGACCGGCTGGCCGTGATTGCCGGCGATGTCCACACCTTTCGCGCTGGCGGCATCATTGAATCCGGCCAGGATTTTTCCTTTGGCTGGCCATGACCATTCGAGCGCTTCGTCGTCTGCCGGCATGGCCGGTTTTTCGGCAGATTGCTCGGGTTTCGGTGTTTCTGCGACTGCCGGCTTTTCGGTCGGCGTCACGGGTTTTTCAATGGGTGCGACAGGTTTCGGGGCAGGCTCGACGTTCAATGCGCGGGCGCTATAAGGTTCTTTCAGCGCCTTGGGCTCAGTCAGCAATGGGGTGACATCCGATTGGGTCGGTGCCGGCTCGATCGGCTTGCCTGTTGCATCCAGTGGCCTGGCGGTGGGCGCCGGTTCCAGCTTGAGCGGCGTGACGACAGCTTCGTCGCCCTCCGCAGGCGTGACCGCTGTTGTGCCTGCCACCGCCTTGGGATCCTTAAGCCTCAGCTGTTGGCCGATGTAGATTACATAGGGAGGCTGGATGTTATTCCACTGGGCGATTTCCTTGTGGTCGAAGCCGAACTCCAGGCCGATGCTGTAAAGGGTGTCGCCCTTCTTGACGGTATAACTATCCGGACGCCAATCCTTTTCGGCCGAAGCTGTTTTTTTTGCAGCTGGGGCGGGCTTGACTGCTTTCTTGGAGGCTGACGGAGCGCGCTCGATAACGGGCGCCTGATACCCGGTGGCGCAGCCGGCCAAGAGCAGGGCGGCTATCCAGACGTAATGCTTCAAGTTGTTCCTCCGAGAAGCGGCACGAATTTGACCGCTTCCAGTTTGGTCTGGCGGAATTCTTCCGGGAGGCGCTCAACCAGCACGAGTATCTGCTCCTGTGTGCCGACGGGGATGACCATGCGGCCTCCCACAGCGAGCTGCTGCAGCAACTCATTGGGAATATGGGTGGCGCCGGCGGTGACGATAATGCCATCGAACGGTGCGATATCGGGCAGGCCGTAATGGCCGTCGGCGTGCTTGACCTTGACGTTGCGCGTACGCAGTTCGCGCAGATTGGTGCGGGCTTTCATCAGCAGCGGGCTGATGCGCTCGACGGAGTAGACCTCCTGCGCCACCTTGGACAATACGGCTGTCTGGTAACCGCAGCCGGTGCCGATTTCCAGCACCTTGCCCAATGGGTTTCCGCTGCGCAGGATTTCCGTCATGCGCGCGACGATGTAGGGCTGGGAAATGGTCTGGCCGTAGCCGATGGGCAGCGAAACGTCTTCATAAGCGCGGATCGATAGCGCCTCATCGACAAATATGTGGCGCGGTGTCGCATTCATCGCGCCCAGCACGACTTCATCCTTGATGCCTTGTTCGCGCAGGCGCTGGACCATGCGGTCGCGTGTGCGCTGCGAGGTCATGCCTATGCCGTGCATGGTCGAGCTCATAGGCCCAGCCACGAATCGAGCGCGTCGAGCTGCGCGTATTGCGTGAGGTCGATCTGTAGCGGTGTGACGGCCACCATGCCATGCTCAATGGCATGGAAATCGGTCCCTTCGCCGGCATCCTGCGCCGACCCAGCTGCGCCGACCCAGTAGACAGTTTCGTTGCGTGGGGTGACCCATTTAACCACCGGCTCGGCCTTGTGCCGCTTGCCCAGGCGCACAACTTTCAAACCCTTGAGCTGCTCGTATGGAATATCGGGAACATTCATGTTCAGCAATACCGGCGGTGGAAAGGCGTTTTCCTGGAAGCGTTTGACCATCTCGAACACCACGCGCGCGGCCGTGTCGAAATGCTGCGGCGCGTGCCTAGCCATCGATACGGCAATTGATGGAAGTCCGAGGAGATAGCCTTCCATCGCCGCGGCGACGGTGCCGGAGTAAATGGTGTCGTCGCCCATGTTGGCGCCATCATTGATGCCGGAGATGACCATGTCCGGCAGATCGTCGAGTAGGCCGGTTACGGCCAGGTGCACGCAATCGGTCGGTGTTCCGTTGACGAAAAAGAATCCGTTGGCTGCCTTGCGTACGGAAAGGGGGCGATCCAGTGTCAGGGAGTTGCTGGCGCCGCTGCGGTTGCGTTCGGGAGCGACCACGGTGATTTCGCCGAGCGGAGCCAAGGTTTTCGCCAGGGCGGCAAGGCCGGGCGCAAAGTAACCGTCATCGTTGGAAAGTAGAATACGCATCGATTTAGTTCACCGGTGAGCGATCATCCGTCGCCCATGCGGTGCGCGGCACGAATTTCGAAACGGGTTATTTCGGCAGGCGGGTGTGCGGTCACGAACATCCATCCCGGTTGAGTACAAACGCATCTTTATAATTTCTGGTGAAACCGACTCTCGGGATTATAACTTACAACCTCGCCAATTTTAGGCGATGAAGTACGGCTTATTTTTAACCGGATTTCTTTGTCGTCTGCTGACGGTATTCCTGCAGCGTCAGGATGTTTTTTATCCGCAGCGCAAGTTCGGTGCGATCCACCGGCTTGGAAATGAATTCGTCGGCACCTGCCTGAAGGGCATAGAGCCGCGATTCGCGATCGTCGAGCGCCGTGACCATGATAATGGGGATGTTGCAGGTGGCTGGAAGCGCCTTGAGCTTTTCCACGACCTCGAAACCATTCATGTCCGGCATCATCACATCGAGCAGTATCAGGCCTGGAATCTCTTTTTCCGCCATTTGTAATGCCTCCTCGCCGGTGCCGGCGGATACGGTGGCATGGCCTTCCGCATTCAGCATGGCTTTCAGGACGCGGACATTGCGCGCGTCGTCGTCGACGACCAGTATTTTGACGGATTGAGGGTCCATACCCGGTTCCTTCTCTGATTAATGCCTGACCCTTTTCCGCTGGTATTCATATTCGCGGAAAGCGGCATGGATTACTTTTAACAACTTGTCATCCTCCCAGGGTTTGGTCAGGAACTTGTAGATTTCACCCTTGTTCACGGCCTCGGTGATCGATTGCAGGTCGGTATAGCCGGAAAGGATGATGCGGATCGTGTCGGGATACATTTCCCGCACTTTCGAGAGAAAGTCCGGACCGTTGGTCGGCGACATGCGGGCATCGGAAATCACCAGGCCGACCTCGTTGCCGGCAAGGAGGTTCAGCCCCTCCATGCCGTTTTCGGCGGTCAGTGTGGTGTAACCCTCGCGTCGCAGCAGGCGCTTCAGCGCCGACAGGATGGACGGCTCGTCGTCGACCAGCAGGATGGTGTTCTGCGGTTTGTGGTGTGTCGTCGGGAAGGCGAGTGTGCGCTGTTCGCGCAACAGCGTTTCGAATTCGGCAGCGGGGAGGGGGCGGCTGAAATAGTAGCCCTGCATCTCATCGCAGCCACGGGTCTTTAGGAAATTGAGCTGGGCAGCGGTTTCCACGCCCTCGGCGATGGTCGCCATTTTCAGGCTCTTGGCGAGGGCCATGATGGCGAGCGTGATCGCGGCGGCGTTGGGGTCATGCGTGATATCGCGCACGAAGGACTGGTCGATTTTCAGGCGGTCGATGGCGAATCGCTTGAGATGGCTGAGGGACGAATAGCCGGTGCCGAAATCGTCGACCGAAAGCGAGATGCCCATCTCCTTGAGCTTTTGTGTGGCCACGATAAACGCGTCCGGGTCCGACATGATCATGCTCTCGGTCAGCTCCAGTTCAAGGAAATGGGCATCCAGCCCGGAATGTTCCAGCACGCTCGCGGCCAGACTGGCGATATCCTGGGCATCGAGCTGGCGGGCGGACATGTTGACCGCGACGGAAATATTGCGCAGGCCAGCATCTTGCCAGGCCTTGTTCTGGCGGCAAGCGGAGCGCAATACCCATTCCCCCAGCGGCACGATAATGCCGGAAGCCTCTGCCAGCGGAATGAATTCTGCCGGCGACACCATGCCGCGCTGGGGATGCCGCCAGCGCAGCAAGGCTTCAGCGCCATAGATTTCGCCAGTGTGCAGGCTGACCTGCGGTTGGTAGTACAGCATCAGCTCGTCGTTATCCAGCGCGCGCCGCAAGGCGTTTTGCAGATCCAGGCGTTCCAGCGAACGGGAGTTCATCTCGGTTGCGTAAAAACTGAAGCGGTGGTCATCCATCTTTTTTGCGCGATGCATGGCCGTAGTCGCGTTCTTCAGCAGCGTTTCGCCCTCCTCGCCGTCGCGCGGGAAGACGCCGATGCCGATGCTGGCGGAAAGAAAAACCTCACGCTCGCCGATCTGGAGCGGGTGTGCCAGCGCGTCGAGGGCCGCGCGCGCGGCGACGGCGGCCTCTTCCTCCTCGGGAATTTCAATGGCCCAGACGAATTCATCGCCGCCGGTCCGTGACAGTGTGTCCGTTTCACCTTCCAGTGCATGCAGGCTATCGGCCACCGCCTGCAGCACGAGATCGCCGGTGCTGTGCCCCAGGCTGTCGATGATGTTGCGGAAGTGGTTAAGGTTGATGACCAGGGTCGCCAGCATGGAATTTTCCTGCCGGCAGCGGTCGATGGCCTGCATCAGGCGATCGTTCAGCAAATTGCGGTTGGGCAGTCCGGTCAACTCGTCGAAATTGGATTTGCGTTCGAGCTGCGCCATGTAACGCGCGCGTTCGCTGATGTCGGTCACCATCACGACGGCGCCCTGCAACTGTCCGTCCTCGACGATCGGGGTGCTGGACAGCTCGATCTGTATCGGCGTACCGTCCTTGCGCCAGTATGTATCCTGCGTGCGCTGTATTGGGGAGCCTACGCTAATGGCGGCAGAAAACGGGCAGGCTTTCTGGGGGTAAGGTTCTCCATCCGGTCTGCTGTGATGGAGGGCGTCATGGGCATTACGGCCAAGCAGCTCGTTGGGCGCATAGCCCAGCATGGCATTGGCTGCGGGATTGACGAAGCTGATGATGCCATGCATGTCCACGACATAGATACCTTCCGAAGCGGATTGCAGGATAAGTGCGTTCTGCTGGCTGACGCGCCGAAAGGCATTCTCCACTTCACGCTGGTGTATGCGCGCGCGCAGGGTCTCGATGGCGAAGGTCAGGTCGTCCGCGGTTTCCGACATCAACTTGACCTCTTCCTGGTCGAAGGCATCCGGCTCGGTGGACCAGATCACCAGTACGCCGGAAACCTTGCCATCAAAATATAGCGGGAGCCCGAGCACCGACGTCAGGCCCTGTTTTTCCACCTGCGCATGCCATGGGGCCATGCGCGGGTCGTTGGCGACATCACGGATGACGGCGGGCTTGCCGCTTCTGATGGCTATGCCGGCCGCGCCTGCGCCGGTGCCGGTATCGGCCCATGTCAGTTTCATTTCATACAGATAACCACCCGCCATGCCGTAATGCACCATCGGGCGCACGGTTTGTTGCTCATCCTGTTCGACATAGCCGATCCAGGTGAACGGATAATCGCCGACCTCGACGATCAGCCGGCAGACTTCCTGCAACTCTGCGACCTCGTCGACGGCGCGCAGCAGGGCCCGGTTGCTGGCGCTCAGGATGTGGTGGGCACGCAGGCTGCGCCGGTGCTGCCGGGTGAGTTGCTCGATATGGCGGCGATGGGCCTGCAGGCTGTCGGCCAGGCTGTCGATGGCGCCGGCCAGGCGCCCCGTGTCGCTGTCGTCGCCCTCTATGCCGGTACGTGCATGGGTTTCGCCATCCAGCAGCCGCTCTGCGACGGCAATGATGTCATGGAGTGCGCTCATTGTTACCTCGTTTTTCATTTTTTGGCGTTGCGACTTCCGCAAGCGCTGACATAACCGTTTCCAGGAAGGCCTGGTAGCGGATAGGCTTGGCGATATAGCCGTCGCAACCTGCCGCATAAACCTTTTCCTCATCGCCTTTCATGGCGAATGCGGTCAATGCGTAGACCTTGATGTCGCGGGTCGCGGCATCGCCTTTCAGAATCCTGGTCGCGGTCAGCCCGTCCATGCCGGGCAGTTGAATATCCATCAGGATCAGGTCCGGGAGGTGCTGCTGCGCGATTGCAATACCGCCCAGCGCGTGATTGGCCTGGATGACGGTATGGCCCGCGCTGTTCAGCAGAAAAGCGGCGAGCTTCATGTTCTGCACGTTATCTTCGATGATCAGGATTTTTGCCATTTTTTCCCAAGTGCCCGATGGACCTCGCTGATGAAATTGCCGTGGTTGAACTGTGCTTTCTCCACGATCTGCAGGACGTGGCCGTTCAACGCCTTGCGGTCGTCGGGAGAAAGATATTTGGCGGTCAATACGATGATGGGGATCTGGGCGGTTTTCGGCGCGGATTTCAATGTGTCCACGATTTCGAACCCACCGATCCCCGGCATCATCAGGTCCAGTATGATCAGCTCCGGCTGGTGCGATTGCGCGACCTGCAGCCCTTCCTCGCCGCCATAGGCCCGCAATACCGTATACCCCGCTTTCTCCAGATAGGTGGAAATGATCTCGACTGCCTTGGGGTCGTCGTCGATCACCAGCACGGTGGCGGAGCCAGCGGGTTGGACAAACCCCAGGTCGGCAAGTGCGAGCGCGAGTTCGTCGGCGGAAACGGGTTTTTGCAGTACGGAAGAAGCCCCTAGCGACAAACCCTTGCTGCCGTCCGCGACTATCGAAATGATGACGACCGGGATATGCGCGTGCACCGACTCTTTTTTGAGGCGGGCGAGAAAGTCCCAGCCGTCCATGCCCGGTAGCAGGATATCGAGGGTGATGAGGTCGGGGTTGCAGCCTTCGTGCAGCATGTTCAAGGCGATTTCCGCCGTCGGGGCGCACACCGTGTGGCAACCTTCCTTTTCGAGTTGCAACCGGATCAGGTCTGCCGCCCGATACTCGTCCTCCACGATCAGCACCAGCGGCGAGGTGCTCAACGATTGTCCCGAAACTTGTCCACCGGCCATGGCATCAGCGGGCACATGCGATGCCGGATCGCTGTGGTATGGCAGCCACACGGTGAAGGTGCTGCCCTTGTCCGGAATGCTGGCAACGGCAACTGCGCCGCCATGCAGCTCGGCCAGCTTCTTGACCATGACCAGCCCCAGCCCGGTGCCGTCGAAACGGCGCGACAGCGAGCTGTCGAGTTGTACGAAAGGCTGGAACAGACGCGTCATATCTGGATAGGCAATGCCTATGCCGGTGTCGGTGACGGATATTTCGAGATATTCAGCCGCATCGGCGGTCAGCTGGGTGTGCATTTCCGGCCGTTTTTCGATGCGGGAAAGGACATCCTGCCGTGCGACGACGCGGGCGGACAAGGCAACCTTGCCGTTTTCCGAAGTGAACTTGACGGCATTCGACAGGAGGTTGTAGACGATCTGCTTCACTTTGCGCGGGTCCAGCCATGCCATGCCCAGCGTGTCCGGCGCATCAATGCTGAGCTGGATGCGGTGCGCCATCGCTTTTTCGCGAATGATGGACAGGCAGTTATGCAGCAGTTGCGCGATGGCGGTCTGCTCGCCCTCCAGCACCATTTTTCCGGCCTCGATCTTGGACAGGTCGAGCACGTCGTTGATAAGGTACAGCAGGTGCTGGCCGCTATCGAAAATATCCGAAACATATTCCTTCTGCTGCTCGGACATCGGCCCCACCAGGCCGTCGCGCATCACCTCCGAAAACCCGATGATGGCATTGAGCGGCGTGCGCAGCTCATGCGACATATTGGCGAGAAATTCCGATTTCATGCGGCTGGCCTCTTCCAGTTGCATGTTCTGCCGGCTGATTTCCTCGCTGCGCAAGCGCAACTGGCCGGCCAGCAGTTTGAGGTCGTCGTATTGCTGCACGTTATGCAGGGCTACGCCGAGCTGTGCGGAGATACGCTCGAGGAAAGACTGGTCGCGGTCGCCAAGCGCGCGGCTTGAAACGACCACAACAATCGCCAGCAACTTGTTCATGTAGATGGCGGGACACAGGACGATGCAGGCGGGGGTGAACGCCATAGTCGCTCCCTCCGAGGGGAAGATCGCATGCGCGCTGAAATCCCTGAGTACCGTCGTCTGGTGGTCGCGTGCCACGTTGCGGATTAATTCCTCGCTCAGCTTCAGCTCCATGGGTGCAGTTGCGGCGGTGTGGCTGGCTTCCTGACGGTATATGCCGTTCCATTCGTCGAAACCGTAGACTGCGGAAACCGGGAAAGCGGCATTCCTTCCCAATATTCCCAACATGCCGCGCAGGAGTTCGTCGCGCTCCAGGGTTGAATTGAACAGCCGCAGCACTTCGCCGTGCGTGCGTTCGTAGAGCGCGGCATTGATCAGCTCCTGCTGCCGCACTTCGAGGTCCTCCTTGACGCGCACGGCTTCCTCAAAAGTGGAGATCAAGAGATCGAGAATTTGCTGCCGCTCGGCATTCACGAAATGCTTGTGGCCGGACAGGTAGATTTCCATGCCCATCTGCATCTTCTGGTTTTGCCGCATCTGGCGGTTCATTAGCAGGTAATCGATGCGGGCCAGCAGGTATTTTTCGTCGTATGGCTTGCGGATGAAATTGTCCGCGCCGCACTCCAGGCCTTTCAGCACGTCCTGAACATCGGTGAGCGAGGTCACCAGGATCAGCGGCAGGTGGGCATGACGCGGATCCCCACGGATGGCCGTGCAGAGCTCGTAGCCGCTCATCTCCGGCATCACGATGTCGCTGATCACGAGATCGGGGTTAATGTCGTCGAGCAGCCCCAGCGCTTGCTTGCCGTTGAACGCCACTGCCACCTGGAAATTGTTGCGCTCGAGCAGGTACTGGAGATGCTCTGCCTGTGTCGGGCTGTCCTCAGCAATCAGTATGCGCACAGGCGGGCAATTTTTGACCTGTTTGTTTTTTTCCGTCATGGGATTCCCCTTATGACCTCACTACACTGATCAACGCCGACGCGATCTTGTCCGGCCCCAGTACGTAAGCGGCAGCGCCCAGCGCGATTGCTTCGCCCGGCATGCCGTGCACCACAGAGCTTTCCTTGTCCTGGGCAATGGTCAGCGCTCCATTGGCACGCATCAGCCCCAGTTCCGCCGCGCCATCCTTGCCCATGCCGGTCAGCAGGACGCCCACTGCACTCGCGCCGTAAGCTTGCGCCACCGAACGGAAAAGACAGGAAACCGACGGGCAGTGCCCGTTTTCGGGTGGATCTTTTTTGAGCGTGATGCGGGCATAAGCGTCAATACTCGGCTGAAAGCCGTTGGGTACGACGTAAGCATGCCCTGGCATCATTACCTGTCCGTGAACGGCCAAACGGACAGGGAAACCACTGGCTTCGGTCAGCCATTGCACGAAGCCTTCGGTAAATCCCTGGGCAATGTGCTGAACGATGATGATGGGCAGCGGAAAGTCCTTGGGCAGGCGCGTCAGCAGCTGCTGCAAGACCAGTGGCCCGCCGGTGGAAGAGCCGATGGCGACGAGCCGGAGATGCTTGTGCGAGGAAGGGGCGGGGGGCACCATCTCGGGCATGGTCATATCGCTGGGCGTGGCCGTCGGCACCTTGTGTTTCGCCCAGCGCTTGACGACCTTGATCTCGGACATCAGCTTCACCGTCTGGATCAGCTCCCGCGCCGTCGCGGCATGGTCGGGATGGCCGACCCCGGTCGGCCGCTTCATGACCGCCAACGCACCGGCTTCCAGCGCGGAAAGGGTGGTGGACATTTCATCGGTCGTTGAGCTCCCGGTCACGATCACGATGGGCGTCGGCGTGTTTTCCATGATGGCGCGCGTGGCTGCATAGCCATCCATTTTCGGCATATGCAAATCCATGGTGATGACGTCCGGCTGCTTGGCCTTGACCGCCTCCAGCGCCTCCTCGCCATTGCCTGCGGTGCCGATGACCTGGATTTCCTGGTCCGAAGCGAACAGGTACAGCAGGAATTCCCGTACGGCTGGCGAATCCTCGACTACCAGCAGGCGGATCGGAGCGCGTTTTCCCAAGGCGGGTTTTGCGTTATCTGGCATCGTGTACCTGTCGAGGTTGAAAGTAGGGCGGTTTTTTCATCGTGGCGGCCCTAGATCAGACGGCCGATGATTTCGAGCAGGTTGCTCTGCTCGAAACTGCGTTTGACGATATAGGCATCGGCGCCGACGTCGATGCCGCGCTCGCGGTCTTCGCGCGATTCCAGCGCGGTGACAAGGACGACCGGCAGGTCCGCCAGTTTCTGATCGGCGCGTATTTTCGCTGTCAGGTCGAATCCATCCATGCGCGGCATTTCGACGTCGGATATCACGATGTCGAAGGCGCCGCTGCGTACCTGCGTGTAGCCGTCGACGCCATCCACCGCGGTACTGACCTTGTAGCCCGCCAGCTCCAGGATGCCCTTGATCAGGCTGCGGGCGGTGATCGAGTCCTCCACCACCAGCACGTGCTTTTGCTGCTGCGGACTTTCCTGCGGGCTGGCGGCAATTCCTGCGGCCTTGCCAGCCGGTGCGTGCAAGGCCGATTTCATCAGGTCGGAGACGTTCAGGATGGGTACGGCCTTGCCCGTGCCGAGTATGGTGGCTGCGGCGATATTGCGTACGCGGGTTAACTGCTTGCCCAGGTTCTTGACCAGTACCTCCTGCTCATTGACCACCTCGTCTACGACAAAGGCAATATGCTTTCCGCTGGCCGTAAGCAGGGTGATCTGGATGAACGGGTCGGTCGGATCCTCGGTGTGCGGAATCTCCAGAATGTCACCCATGCGCACCAGGGAAAACGTGGTGTCGTTCAGGCGTATCGTTTCCCGGTTTTCCACCGTCAGTATGTCAGTTCGCAGGATGCGGGCGGTCTGTTCGACATTGCTGGTAGGCAGCACGAAAATCTGATCGCCTACCCGGACCGTGATGCCGCGATAAGTCGCGAGCGTCAGTGGCAGCAGGATGCGGAAGCTGGTGCCGACCCCGGGGTGCGTGGTCACGGTGACGGAGCCGCCCAACTGGTCGATCTTCTCGCGCACGATGGCGAGGCCCAGCCCGCGGCCGGAAATTTCGGTAATGATGGGACTGGTGGATAAGCCGGAATGGTAGATCAGGTCCATGACGGCTTCGTGACCCATGCCGGAAGCTTCTTCCCTGCTGAGCAGGCCGAGCCGTTCAGCATGGCTCTTTACCTTTTCCGTGTCGATACCGCTGCCGTCGTCGGACACCATGATTTCCACGCGATTTCCGTTTTTCGGCTGGATCGCGATGACGATCTTCCCGCGCCCGGGTTTTTGTCTTTGAGCGCGCTCCTCGGGTAATTCAATGCCATGGTCGATGCAGTTCCTGACCATATGGATCAAGGGATCCTTGATGGCCTCCAGTATCCGGCGGTCGGCTTCAAGTTCTTCTCCCTGCATGGCCAGTTCGATGTCCTTGTTATGGTCCCTGGCGAGATCGCGCACCAGGCGCGGGAAGAGTTCCAGCAGGGTCGAAAAAGGCAGCATCAAGGCCTTTTTCGTGTCTTCCAGGAGATCGTCCACCATACGGCCGATCATGCGCTGGTCCTGTTCGGTGGATTTTGCGATGGCATTGAGCTGATGATTCAGGCTCTTGATGAAAATCACATTCTGTTCCATCAGTTCCTGCAGTTGCGGCTGTTCCGCCAGTGCGTGATGGAAGTCGGGAGAGATGCTGCTGAAGTTCGACCACTCTTTGTGCCAGTTGGCGGCCATCGTCTGCATCGCGGCCAGCTCCTGCCGCCGTTGCTGCCCCAGCAGCTTGGCGGCCAGCATTTCTTCCGCCTGAAGGAAGATGGAGTCCAGCTTGTCGGTTGAGATGCGGACCGTGTTTGGCATCGGCGATTTTTCGCCGATGCCATTCGCAGTCTTGGGCAACGGTGCGCGGGGAGCGGCGGTTTCCTTTGCCGGCGCGCCGGGTTCCGGCTCTGCGGGAGGGGGGGTGGTATCCGCCTGGCCCAGCAATGCGCTCAACTGGTTCAAAGTCAGCAGCAGGCTGTCGAACAACTCTGGCGACATCGCGGTCTCGTTGCGTTTCATTGCGGAGAATGTGGTTTCCAGCGATTGGCAGATACTTTCGATGGATTCCTGATTGACCGAGCGTGCCGCACCCTTCAGGCTGTGCGCCTCGCGGAAGATCTGCTCCACAAGCGCGGCGCTGCGTTCTGCATCCGGCTGGCGCTCCAGCTCCGCAATCCCGCTGAACAGCGCGTCGATATGCTCCTTCGCTTCCAGCCGGAAGGTCTTCAGCAGTCGCTTGAGAAACTCCTGGTCGTTATCTGCCATGCCGAT
>DATHWE010000035.1:0-6221 GCA_035460905.1 Methylophilaceae bacterium
GACGCCTGGCACGGTTGTCGCACGCACCTTTCATCAAGGTCGAGGCCACCAAGTTCACCGAAGTCGGCTATGTCGGCAAGGATGTCGATTCCATCATCCGCGATCTGGCGGAAACCGCCGTTAAGCAGACGCGCGAACAGGAAATGGAAAAGGTCCGCGTGCGCGCCCAGGATGCCGCCGAGGATCGCGTGCTCGATATCCTACTGCCGCCCCCTCGCGCCTTCGGCGAGTCGCCGACATCCGCCAGCGATACCGAAACCCGTCAGAAATTCCGCAAGATGTTGCGTGAGAACAAACTGGACGACAAGGAAATCGACGTCGATCTGGCAACGCCCGCGTCACACATGGAAATCTTCGCACCGCCCGGCATGGAAGAGCTCACCAGCCAGATTCAGAGCGCCTTCCAGGGCATGAGCGGCGGCAAGTCCAAAACGCGCAAGCTGAAGATCAGCGAAGCAATGAAACTGCTGACCGAAGAAGAGGCCGGCAAGCTGGTCAATGAAGACGAAATCAAGCAGCGCGCGGTGCAAATGGTCGAGCAGAACGGCATCGTCTTCATCGACGAAATCGACAAGATTACCGGCCGCTCCGAAGGCAGCGGCGCAGACGTCTCGCGCCACGGCGTGCAGCGCGACCTGTTGCCGCTGGTCGAAGGCACCACCGTCACCACCAAGTACGGCATGATCAAGACCGACCACATCCTGTTCATCGCCAGCGGCGCCTTCCATCTTGCCAAGCCGTCCGACCTGATCCCGGAACTGCAAGGCCGGCTGCCGATCCGCGTCGAGCTTGGCTCGCTGTCGGTGGAAGACTTCGAGAAAATCCTCACCGGCACTGACGCCTGCCTCACGCGCCAATACGAAGCGCTGCTCGCCACCGAAGGCGTGACCCTCGACTTCAAGCCCGACGCGGTACGCCGCCTGGCCGAAATCGCATGGCAAGTGAATGAGCGCACCGAGAATATCGGCGCAAGGCGGCTGCATACCGTGATGGAAAAACTACTGGAAGAGATTTCCTTCGATGCCGACAAGCACCATGGCGGCACGCTCACCATCGATGCCACGTACGTCAACGACAAGCTGCAAAACCTGGCGCAAGACGAAGATCTCGCGCGCTACGTGCTTTAATCCTTGAACGCCGTGCCGGGTCATGATGCCCGGCACGGTGGTACCCGCTCTTCATACTCCCAATCATAACGATCACAAATTACCTGATTTTTAAATCATTTAAATCAAGATAAACTTGTCCTTATTTAGAAACCTCTGCTACAATGCTTGCGTGAAAACTTGGTTTCACAGTATCTCCTCCCTCAGCGGCCCGCAAGGCCGCTTTTTTTATTTTCTTCGCCGCTTACTCTTGAAATAGAAAGTACCCACCCCATTTAGTCAGTAACAGCAGTTAATCCATTGAATAGATGCTTTATTGAAAGGAGAAACAAATGGCTAATGTCACACGCTTCGACCCCTTCCAACTCACCGGCACTTTCGGTGGCAGCGACCCCTTCGACGACGTTTTCAAAGGCTTCTTCCGCCCGGTACGCGCTGAAGGCCAACAACCGGTCCAGTTCAAGATGGACGTCAAGGAAGACGATAAAGGCTACGCCGTGCACGCCGAGATTCCCGGCGTTAAAAAAGAAGATATTCACGTCACCATCGATGGCAACCAGGTTTCGATCAGCGCAGAAGTGAAACAGGAAAAAGAAGTGAAGGAAGGTGAAAAACTGCTGCGCTCCGAACGCTACTACGGCAAAGTCGCCCGCAGCTTCGCACTCGCTAGCGACATCGACGAAGCTGCCGCCCAAGCCAGATACGACAACGGCGTACTGGAACTGACCCTGCCGAAAAAGACCGTGACCGCTGCCAAGAAGCTCACGATCAGCTAATCAACAAACATCTCCCGAATCTCTCCTCCATGGGCGGCCGTAAGGTCGCCATTTTTTTGCGTTTCGGTACCGTGTGTGACAAGCTACAAAAAGCCCTTAGAACAATGACAAATCTTTTTTGAGGCACGCCATCATGGGTAATTATTCATTGAGATATATTCAACTCCGATACTGGCTGAAGAGCTGGTGGCAATTTATCAAACAAGATAGCCTAGCGCCTTTGTTGGACTCCAGCGCGCGACTTAATTTTATTTCTGTGTTTGCTCTGCTGATATTTATATTGCCACCCGAAGGATACGTCGCATGGAGAGGTGAATTAACTAACACTATTCGCGCGTTAAATGCATTTCTCTACTCACTTCCAATTTTCATAATAGTCAATTCAATCTGTTCGATTTTCAAAACCATTAAACATCAAGAGCGATTAGGCATTTGGGTCGGTAACAGATTTGTTTTCCATGAACCGATTCACCTGAAAACTCTGCTAGTAACATCAGACAACAATGACACACCAATCTCTTTTACAGTTTCAGAATTCCCTACTAGGGAAGCTTCGGTGGACTTAATCGCTAAAATTGAGAATGGTTTTGATGATAGAAATGTCAGGGTGCAGTTTCTAGGACGCGCTGACCAGCCCATTATTTGGGATCAATACGAGAGACATAACATACTCGCTTTTGTCCCAGAAAATAACACCTTCTATATAGCGACAAATAAACCATTACCTTCGAATCCGACTACTGTCAAAATCTACTTAATGTCATGGTATGCGCCTAACTGACTTACAGGCCTGACTCCCCTGACGCCACGCTGAGCAGCACAGCCAAGACGGGGGCTTTCGGCGAGGACTGTCTGAGCGCGCAGCGCGAGTTCCGCAGCCGCCCGTTTTGGCGAGCAGCGCAAGGAAGCCGAAGGCCGTGGCGTGGGGTGCCCTTCTTCTTTGGTCACTTTTTTTGGGCAAGCAAAAGAAAGTGACTTGCCGCCGGGCAACCCCCGGCTAGGTTCCAAACCTCTGGATTCCGGCTTTCGCCGGAATGGCAAAACTGCCCCTCACCCTAGCCTCTCCCCAAAGGGGCGAGGGAATAAAACAGCCCTACTCAATCAACTCGAGCCAATGCACCACCGGCACGCCACTCCCCGCCGCCAAATGCGCAATACACCCGATATTCGCCGAAACAATCACCTCCGGCCTTCCCGCCCATAACGCCACCAGCTTCTCCTCCCGCAACTGCCGCGCCATTTCAGGCTGAAGAATCGAATACGTCCCCGCCGCCCCACAGCACAAATGCGCATCCGCCACCGGCACCAGCTCATGCCCAAGGCGGCGCAGCACCTCTTCCACCAGCCCCGGCAATTTCTGCCCGTGCTGCAAGGTACACGGCGGATGATAGGCTACGCGCCGCTTGCGCCCGGCCAACATGCTGATGTCCTCGCGGCCCAGAACTTCGCCGATGTCACGGGTCAATGTCGACACGCGCGCCGCCTTTTCCGCATAGGCAAGATCATTCTTCAGAAGATACCCGTAGTCCTTCACCTGCACCCCGCAGCCGCTGGCCGTGGTGACGATGGCCTCCACGCCGGATTCGACATGCGGCCACCAGGCATCGATATTGCGGCGCATGAAATCGCGGGCTTCCTCGGGTGCGGCGAGATGCTGGCTGATCGCGCCGCAGCATCCCGCACCGTGAGCACGGATCAGGCTGATGCCGATCCTGTCCAGCACGCGCGCAGCCTGGGCGTTGATGTTGGGCGCCAGCGCCGGTTGCACACAGCCGTCGAGCACCAGCATGCGCCGGGCATGGCGTGACTTCGGCCATGCCGGAGCGGATTGCCGTGCGGGAATCTTGCTGGCGAGCGAGTCTGGCAGAAGCGGTTTCGCCAACCGGCCGATGCCGAGCAGCGCCTTGAACAATAAGGGGTGCGTCAGTACCGCACGCAGCCAGTACCGCTTGGCACGCTGCGACAGGGGCCGATCAATACGCTCTTCGGAAATCTCGCGGCCGATATCGAGCAACCGGCCGTATTCCACGCCGGACGGGCAAGTGGTTTCGCAATTGCGGCAGGTGAGACAGCGATCCAGGTGCAGCATGGTTCCGGCGCCGGCGGCTTCACCCTCCAGCATCTGCTTGATGAGGTAAATGCGGCCGCGCGGGCCATCGAGCTCGTCGCCCTTGAGCTGATAGGTCGGGCAGGTGGCGTTGCAGAAACCGCAATGCACGCACTTGCGCAGGATGGCATCGGCCTCCTGCCCTTGGGCGGTTTCAAGTAACTCTGAGCCAAGTCGCGTTTGCACTTTATAACCGTCCGGTATCGAAAACGCCGTGCGGGTCGAGCGCGAGGCGAATGCGTTGGTGAAGCGCCGCCAGCGGCGGGGTTAAAGGTGAAAACGCTTGCCGTACGGGTTGATTGCTGCGGAATAAAGTAGCGTGACCGCCGGCCTGTTTTGCCAGCGCCCGCAGAGTGTCGACCGACATATCGGTGCCGTACCAGCGCACGCCGCCACCCCACTCGATTACCGGCTGGCCGGGCGCGGTGAGCACCGTGGCGGTGGTCGGCACGGACAGCCGCCATAGCGGGCGCATCGCCAGGTCAGGCATGGTTTGCTCACGCAACGCCATCCAGAAAGCCTGGCCATCGGGAATTTGTTCGCCGCCGATTTTCGGCATTGCCGCCTGCACGGCACTTTCGGTGCCCGATAGTCGCACGTATAAATGTCCCGCGCGCCATACCGTTGCGGATAGAGGCAAAGGACTGGCTGCCCATCGATTCATGGTATCGACAGCCTTGTCCGCCGGCATTTCCAGCATAAGCGTGCACTCGCTATCCGGGCATGGCAGCACCTTGATCGAGACTTCCAGCAATACCCCGAGGGTACCCATGGAGCCCACCATGAGGCGCGACACATCGTAGCCCGCGACGTTCTTGATGACCTGCCCGCCGAAGCGCAGAACTTGAGCCCGGCCGTCCATGACTTTGGTGCCCAGCACGGCATCGCGCACCGCGCCCGCATAAGGGCGGCGCGGACCGGAGAGACCTGTAGAAACGCAGCCGCCAAGCGTCGCATCCGGGCCGAAATGCGGCGGCTCGAAAGGCAGCATCTGGTTGTTTTTGGCGAGCAGCGCTTCGATCACATCCAGCCGGGTTCCGGCACGCGCGGTTAGCGTCAGTTCGCGTGGCTGGTAATCGACGACGCCGGCATACTCCGCCAGCTCCAGCACATCGGCCGTCACAGCATTGCCGTAAAAACCCTTGCTGCCGCTACCGCGTATGGAAAGCTTGCGCTGCTCTGCTACTGCCTGCCGGATACGCTCGCTGCAATCGGCGAGCCATTGATCGTAAATATTCATCAGAATCTCGGCAGCTCGGGATGCGACAGCTGGCCGTGATGCACATGCATCGCCCCCAGCTCGGCGCAACGGTGCAGGCTGGGAACGGCCTTGCCTGGATTGAGCAGGCCGGGCGGGTCGAACGCGGCTTTCAGAGCATGGAAAACTTCCAGTTCGCCGGATGAAAACTGCACGCACATCTGGTTGAGCTTTTCCACGCCCACGCCATGCTCGCCGGTAATGGTACCGCCGACGGCAATACAGGTTTCGAGGATCTTGCCGCCCATTTCCTCGGTTTTTTCCAACTCGCCGGGTTTATTGGCATCGTAGAGAATCAAGGGATGCAGGTTGCCGTCGCCGGCATGGAACACGTTGGCGACCGGCAGGCCATATTCTTCGGACAACTCCGCGATGCGCACCAGCACTTCCGGCAACCTGCCGCGCGGGATGGTGCCGTCCATGCAGTAGTAATCCGGCGATATGCGGCCGATGGCGGGAAACGCCGCCTTGCGCCCCGCCCAGAATCGGGTGCGCTCGGCTTCATCCAGCGCGGTACGCACTTCAGTCGCACCGCAGGCCTTGACCACTTCATAGACTACGCGCAAACCGTCCGACACTTCTTCGTTGACGCCATCCACCTCCACCAGCAGCAGCGCCTCAACTCCGACCGGATAGCCTGCGTGTACGTAATCCTCGGCAGCCTGGATCGCGAGCTTGTCCATCATCTCCAGTCCGGCGGGGATGATGCCGGCGGCGATGATCTGGCCGACCGCGACGCCGGCATCCGCGATGCTGTCGAATGCCGCCAACAATACCTGTGCGCGTTCTGGTTTCGGCAACAGGCGCACGGTGATTTCGACGATGACGGCCAGCATGCCTTCCGAACCGGTCATCAGCGCCAGCAAGTCGTAGCCGGGGGCATCCAAAGCCTGACTGCCCAGCGTCAGGATGTCGCCATCGATCGTAATCGCGCGGACTTCAAGAATGTTGTGGACGGTCAGGCCGTATTTCAG
>DATHWE010000036.1:0-2817 GCA_035460905.1 Methylophilaceae bacterium
GTTTTTTGTTCGGACATGTCAAATCTGTCAGGTTGGTTTAACCGCTATTTTACACCCTGTCGGCACGGCGGAGTTTGCCGCGCCGACAGGTATAATCCACTCGATGAATTCGCTCACTTTCCCCATCCTGCGCCTGCTTGCCGACGGCCGCTTTCATTCCGGCGAGGATATCGCCAGCCATTTCGGCGTGACCCGCGCCACGGTATGGAATGCGCTGCAGGATGCCGAAGCGCTGGGCGTGCAGCTTTTTTCCGTGCGCGGCAAGGGGTATCGCCTGCCGGAACCTGTGCGTTTTCTGGATGCTGAACGCATAGGTGCGGCGCTGGGCGTGCACCGCGAGACTTATGCGCTGGAAATTCATGACCGGATGGATTCGACCAATAGTTATCTGATGCGCGCGGCCTCCAGTGGTGCCGCGCACGGCACCTGCGCCGTGGCGGAATTGCAGACGGCAGGCCGCGGGCGGCGCGGCAGGGCATGGCAAGCCGGCCTCGGCAACAGCCTGGCATTCTCGGTGTTGTGGCGGTTTGATTGCGGCGCCGGGGCGCTTTCCGGCCTGAGCCTGGCGGTTGGCGTGGCGTTGATGCGCGCTTTACATGAGCTTGGCGCGCACGAAACGGCACTGAAATGGCCTAACGATATATTGAGCCGCGAGCAGAAGCTGGCAGGCATCCTGATTGAACTTCAGGGTGACATGGATGGCCCTAGCGCAGCGGTGATCGGTATCGGCCTCAATCTGCGATTGCCGCAAGCCATGCAGAATGCCATCGACCAGCCAGCCATTGATCTTCATCGATTGCTGGGAAAAGCGGTAGCGGCGGATGATGTGCTCGGTGCGCTGCTGCGGCATCTGGCGGATGTGCTGCAGGTGTTCGAGCAGCGCGGTTTCGAGGATTTGCGTGAAGAGTGGACGGCACATCACGCTTATCACGGGCAACCCGTACGGATGATCATGCCGGACGGAAGAGTCATCGAAGGCATCGCGGAAGGCATTGCTGCAGACGGTGCCTTGCAGGTGCGCTCCGCCGATGGCGTGCAGCGTTTCACGGCGGGGGAAATCAGCATGCGAGGCGCATCATGATACTGGCGATAGACGCGGGCAACACCCGCACCAAGTGGGGCGTGTTCGACGACAAGGGCATGCAGGTGGCCCAGGGTTCGGTCGACAACATCGAGATCCCCTTGCTGCCAGACATCCTGCGCGAGTTTTCCGGCTGTCGTCGTGCGGTGGGTTCCAATGTCGCAGGTGAAGCGGTTGCAAGCCGGCTCAATCTTGCGCTGGCCGCGCTGGGCATGCCGGTGTTGTGGATTCAGTCGCAAGCCGTGGCCTGTGGCGTCATGAATGGTTACCAGCAGCCCGAGCAATTGGGCACTGATCGCTGGGCAGCGTTGATCGCGGCCTGGAATACCTATCACATGCCCTGCGTTGTGGTGAATGCCGGTACGGCGCTGACGGTGGATGCACTCTCAGGCGACGGTGAATTTCTGGGCGGGCTGATTGTGCCCGGCTTCGGATTGATGCGGGAATCGCTGGTGACCGGAACCGCAGGGATTGCAGTCACCGCGGGACAATGGCGCGATTTTCCGGTATCCACGGCGGATGCGGTGCAGACCGGGACGTTAACGGCAATGGCGGGGGCCATCCAGCACATGGCGTCGCTGCTTGAAATGCGCGAAGGGCGTACGCCGCATTGTCTGCTGAGCGGCGGCGATGCGGAACTGCTGGCGGCGGCGTTGCCGAGGCCGTCGTTCCTTGTCCCGAATCTGATATTGCTGGGCCTGGTTCTTTTGGAGAAAACGTCGGTATGAAATTGTTGTTCGGGTTGTTGCTCGCCTTGAATGTCGGGCTGTACGGTTATTTCGAGTTAAGCAAGCCGCTGGATTCCGACACACAGGCCGGGCACGAATCCATTCAGCCGGAAAAAATGAAGGTGTTGACGCCGCAGCAGGTAGAAGCCATGCCGAAGCCTGCTACTACAGTTTCTGCGGAACCACCGGCGCCACAGGCACTCGAACAATTATCCTGCTATGAGTGGGGCAGCTTCCCTGGCAAACGCATAGGACGCGCTCGCGATGTGGTGGACAGGCTGGGACTGGATGCGCAAGTTCAGGTAATCGCGAACCAGGATGCCATCCGCTACTGGGTTTACATTCCGCCCCTAAAAAGCTTCCAGGAAGCGCAAGCCCGGAACGAGGCATTGCACCGCCTCGGCATCGAGAATACTTTTATCGTTCAGGATGCCCAGTGGAAGAATGCCATTTCGTTCGGTGTTTTCAAGGATGAGGCGCTGGCGACGCGACTGGCGGAAGACATGCGTAACCGTGGCGTGACCGATGTCGCAAAAACGGTGCGTAACCAGGAGGGCAAGCAGTTTGTCCTGGCTATCCGCAATATTTCGGATACGACCGCAGAAGAGATTCAGCGGCTGAAGCCGGATTTTCCGTATAGCGAACTCAAGCGGGTTGAATGCCAATAACCTGAAAGGAGAAATGATGGGATTGCTCAGAACAGTAGTGAAACAGGCGGTAATCGCAGCGGCAGTCGTGATGACGCAGCGCATCGCCACCCGGGTTGTGCACCGAATTTCAAGCAGGCGCCATCGGCAGTTGGCTGTTAAAAGCCAAGACTAGCTTGCGCTGGGAATCAATGTACTCAGGCTGGTTGTTGCATCGAACCCCATACTGCGATTCTTGCCGGCGGCTTTTGAAAGATACATGCGCTGGTCTGCAATATTGACGAGCTGATCCCAGTCCTCGCAGCTGTCGACCATCCTTTCTGCCACACCAACGCTGACGGTGATTTGTTTCCCGTCCGGC
>DATHWE010000037.1:0-9926 GCA_035460905.1 Methylophilaceae bacterium
GCCTTGCCCAGTGCATCGAGCTCTGCAGCCAGCAGCGGGCCGGCACAAGCGATCGGCGCAAATTTCGCTACGCCGTGGGTCGAGGCTTGCGCACGGTGCGCAGTCCCGAAAGCATCCATGACGTAGATATCGCAAACCTGCGACATTTCCCATGAGAGGCGGTCTTCGTTGTGGCTTTCGCCAATATTGAAGCGCACATTTTCCAGCACGGCCACTTCACCGTCGCGCATCTGCTGCACGTATATCTTGCCGTTACCCAGCCAGTCCTGATAGAGCCGCACTTCGCACCCTAGCAGTTTGGCCAGATGATTGGCCACCGGACGCAGGCTGTCCTTGTCGGTGTAGCGTCCCTCGGTCGGCCCCTCTTTCGGCCGTCCCAAATGGGACATCAGCATCACTTTCGCGCCGGCATTCATTGCATATTGAATGGTCGGCAAAGAGGCACGAATCCGCGTGTCGTCGGTCACGCTGCCATCTTCAGCCTGAGGTACGTTAAGGTCTTCCCGGATCAGGACACGTTTGCCCTTGAGATCCAGGTCAGTCATTTTGATAACGGACATGATCGTTTCCTTTGAGCTATCGAGCGGCGGGGGCCGCCGGCCCCCGTTATCAAGGATTACTGCGCGACGTGACGTACAAGCCGCATTAGGTTACAAGTATAGCCGTATTCATTGTCGTACCAAGCGACAACCTTGACGAAAGTAGGGTCCAGCATGATGCCGGCTTCCGCATCGAACACGGACGGGCAGGTTTCACCGCGGAAATCGGTGGAAACAACCTTGTCCTCGGTATACCCCAACACATCCTTCAATGCGCCTTCGGAAGCGGCCTTCATTGCCTTGCAGATGTCTTCGTAGCTGGCTTCCTTGTTCAGCTCGCAGGTCAGATCGACCACGGAAACGTCGGAGGTTGGCACGCGGAATGCCATGCCGGTCAGCTTCTTGTTCAGTTCAGGAATCACCTTGCCCACGGCCTTGGCAGCACCGGTGGAAGAAGGGATGATGTTTTCGAGGATGCCGCGGCCGCCGCGCCAGTCCTTGTTGGAAGGGCCGTCAACGGTCTTCTGCGTAGCAGTGGCAGCGTGCACGGTAGTCATAAGGCCGCGCTTGATGCCGAAGGCATCGTTCAGCACCTTGGTGACCGGAGCCAGTGCATTGGTGGTGCAGGAAGCAGCGGAAACGATGGCTTCGCCCTTGTAGGTGTCATGGTTAACGCCATACACGAACATCGGGGTATCGTCCTTGGAGGGTGCGGACTGCACAACCTTCTTGGCGCCCGCGTCGATGTGCTTCTGGCAGGTTTCCTGGGTGAGGAAGAGGCCGGTACATTCGATCACGATGTCGGCACCGACTTCGTTCCATTTCAATGCAGCAGGATCCCTCTCGGCAGTCAGGCGGATCGGCTTGCCATTCACCACCAAAGTGTTGCCGTTAACAGAGACCTCGCCCTTGAAGCGACCATGCACGGAGTCGTGTTTGAGCATGTATGCAAGATAATCGGGTTCAAGCAGATCGTTGATTGCCACCACTTCGATTTCGGGAAAATCCTTGATCGCCGCGCGCAGAACCATGCGTCCGATACGGCCAAAGCCGTTGATACCTACTTTGATAGCCATACTACGTACCTCTCCTATTAAGCTGTTTAAACAATGCTCAGGGAAACCGGTGCCTTAGCTCCGACAACGGAAGCACATCCAGGATTCCGGGAGAATTGTTTAAGCAGCCTGAAACAAAAAGGGGGGCTCAAACACCAAGCCCCCCTTCTTTATTGCAATGATTTACAGCACAGACTTGACGGTCTTGACCACGTTTTCAACCGTGAAGCCGAAGTGCTTCAACAGCACGCCGCCAGGAGCGGACTCGCCGAAGGTATCGATGCCGACCACAGCGCCTTCCAGGCCAACATACTTGCGCCAAAAGTCGGGGTGCGCAGCTTCAACGGCCACACGCTTCACGCCCGGGGTCAGCACGCTGTCGCGGTAAGCCTGGTCTTGCGCGTCGAACACGTTGGTGGACGGCATGGAAACCACGCGCACCTTGGTGCCAGCGGCGTTCAGCTCAGCAGCAGCCTTCACAGCCAGATCCAGTTCAGAACCGTTGGCGATGATGATGACATCGGCCTTGCCTGCTACGTCGGAGAACACATAACCGCCCTTGCGGATCAGGTCGAAGTGCGCGGTGTCATGCTTGATGCCCGGCAGGTTCTGACGCGACAGCACCAGGCTGCTCGGACCGTCGATCTTCTCGACTGCGGCAACCCAGGCTACTGCGGTTTCGGTCGCGCTGCCCGGACGCCATACGGTCATGCGCGGGATGTAGCGCAGGCCGGAGGTATTTTCGACCGGCTGGTGGGTCGGGCCGTCTTCGCCCTGGCCGATGGAGTCGTGAGTCAGCACGTAGACCACGCGTTGCTTCATCAGCGCGGACATGCGCATGCCGTTCTTCATGTAGTCGGAGAACATGTGGAAGGTGCCGCCGAACGGCAGCAGGCCGCCGTGCAGGGCCACACCGTTCATGATGGCAGCCATGCCGAACTCGCGAACGCCGTAGGAGATGTAGTTACCCACTTCCTTGGCATGCACGTGCTTGAAGCTACCGGTGCTGGTCAGGTTGGAACCGGTCAGGTCAGCGGAACCGCCCAGGAACTCTGGCAGAACGATAGCCAGAGCACCAATCACGTTCTGTGAAGCTTTACGGCTGGCAACGCCTTCTGCCTTTTCATTGGTGGCAGCGATCATGGCATTGGTGGCTGCCTTCCAGTTAGCTGGCAGTTCGCCAGCCATACGGCGCTTGAATTCTGCAGCTTCATCTGGGTACGCTTTGGCATAAGCATCAAACTTCGCATTCCAGTCAGCTTCGAGCTTGGCACCCTTGGCAGTAGCATCCCAGCCAGCGTAGACATCAGCTGGAATTTCGAATGGTGCGTGCGGCCAACCGATGGCTGCACGCGTTACTGCAACCTCTTCTTCCCCTAAAGCAGAACCGTGGCAGTCATGGCTACCCGCCTTGTTCGGGGAGCCCTTGCCGATGATGGTCTTGCAGCAGATCAGGGACGGTTTGTCGGTGACCTTCTTGGCAGCATCGACTGCAGCCTGGATGGCAGCGGAATCGTGACCGTCGACGGATTGAACGTGCCAGCCGTATGCTTCGAAACGCTTGGCGGTGTCATCGGTGTACCAGCCTTCGATGTGGCCGTCGATGGAAATGCCGTTGTCGTCCCAGAACGCCACCAGCTTGCCCAGGCCCCAGGTACCGGCCAGTGCGCAGGACTCGTGGGAAACGCCTTCCATCATGCAGCCGTCGCCGAGGAACACGTAGGTATAGTGGTCGACGATGTCATGACCGGGCTTGTTGAACTGGCTGGCCAGCAGCTTTTCTGCCATCGCGAAGCCAACGCCGTTGGCGATACCCTGGCCCAGCGGACCGGTGGTGGTTTCTACGCCGGGAGCGTAGCCGTATTCCGGGTGGCCGGCGCAACGGGAGTGCAACTGACGGAAGCTCTTGATGTCGTCGATGGTAACGTCATAACCGGTCAGGTGCAGCAGGGAATAGATCAACATGGAGCCGTGACCGTTCGACAGCACGAAGCGGTCGCGGTTAGCCCATTGCGGGTTCTTCGGATTGTGGCTCAGGTTGTGGTTCCACAGTACTTCAGCGATTTCCGCCATGCCCATCGGTGCGCCTGGGTGGCCGGAATTAGCCTTCTGCACCGCATCCATCGACAATGCGCGGATGGCATTTGCCAAGTCTGTACGAGTTGCCATAATTATTCCTATCTTGCTAGTTGAATAGAGAAAAAAGCGCCGCCCCCATCCTTATCAGGATGAGCCGGAACCGTCATTCAGAACCTTTGGGATTTCCCTGTTGTCGTTCTTTTGTAGCGTCGAGACCTGCTATGGGAAAGTTCATCAATTATTGCCCAGTTATATAATTTGGGCAATAGCCCTCCGGGCCGTCGGGCCGCCTCTAATGCGCCATTTCCAGCAGCCGGGCGCGCCATTTGCCGAACAGAAAATCATTACTGGCGGCGATCACCGATTTGCGCCAGACGTCGCCAGCCCAGTAATCCTCGTCCTCCAGCGTACTCATTGCACCGCCCGCTTCTTGCAAAATCAGGCTGCCGGCCGCGTAATCCCAAAGATATTGCCCGCCATGGAGATAAAGGTCGAAGCGGCCTGCTGCCACATAGCACCAGTCCAACGCCCCCGAACCGAAATTGCGTTGCGAATGGTAAGGCGGATCGTTGGCCAGATGCGCCGCAAGAGTGGCAGGCAAACGCTTCAGATCAATGCCGGCAATCGCTTCCGCCAGATTGTCGACAGGGCTCGCAATCGGCAGAGGCCTATCGTTCAGATACGCACCCTTGCCCGCTTCGGCGGTAAACATTTCCCCCAGCGCCGGCGCATAGACAACGCCCAGCACCGGCCTACCTTCCCGCATGTAAGCCACGGAAATGGCGAAATGCTTCAAGCCATTGGCAAAGTTGGAGGTTCCGTCGACCGGATCGACACACCACAAGCCCGCCCGGCCGGCCTCCCAATGTCGGCACTGCTCCTCTTGCGTCATTTCCTCACCCAGCATGGGACAAGCCGAAATACCTGCGAGCTCGCGTCGCAAAACCTCCTGCGCTTCGAGATCGACCTCGGTCACCACGCTGCCGTCGGCCTTGCGTGTGTGTGCGACATTCATGAAGCGCGGCAGCACGACCTCGTCGCCAACGCGCCGCACGATGGCGGTCAGCTCGGCGAGCCGCGGCGTAGCGATCAAGCCGGTTCGATCCACTTGATGGAGCAGCCGATGGAAGGAATCTGCTCCTGCGGGCCCTTGCCGGTCTCGGCCACCCGTTTCATCGCCTCGAACAAATCGCGGCGCACACCCTCGGGAGCGGTTTCCTTGCGCGATTCGTCGAAACGCCCGCGGTATTGCAGTTCAAGATTGCCGTTGTAGCCGAAGAAGTCCGGAGTGCAGACGGCGCCATAGGCCTTGGCGATTTCCTGCGTATCGTCGATGACGTAGGGGAACGGAAAATCGAATTCCTTCGCTACGGCCTGCATGTGCTCGAAGCCGTCTTCCGGGTAATCGGTCGGATCGTTGGACATGATGGCGATGGCATTGACGCCCACCGCCTTCAGCTCCTTGAGGTCGCGCACCAGGCGCGGGCGGATCGCCTTGACGTAAGGGCAGTGGTTGCATATGAACATCACCAGCGTGCCGTTGGGGCCGCGCACGTCCGCGAGGCTGTAGGTCTTGCCGTCCACGCCACGCAGCTTGAAGTCCGGCGCCGGCCATCCGAAATCGCAAATGGGGGTTTGCAAACTCACCATGAGAATTCTCCTTTAAACTAATCGAACAATTTTAACACTCCCCGACGCGAGCCATTCCCATGTCCTCACCACGCTTCTTCTGCGACGCAAAACTCGGCCCTGGCGCGCAACTCGATTTACCCGATAGTGCTGCCCATCATGCCCAGCGCGTCCTGCGGCTCAAGGCTGGCGACAAGGTCACCTTATTTAACGGCGACGGCCACGATTACGCCTGCGAACTGCTGCGCGTCAGCAAGGAGGGCGTCAGTGCCAAAATTTCCGGCCAGACGCTGATCGAACGCGAATCGCCGCTGAACGTTACGCTGGCACAGTGTATTTCCTCCGGCGACCGTATGGATTTGACACTGCAAAAGTCGGTTGAACTCGGCATCGCCCGCATCCAGCCGCTGGCAGCGGAACGCAGCGTGGTCAAACTGAGCGGCGAGCGCGCGGAAAAACGCTTGCAGCACTGGCAGAACGTGGTGATTTCGGCCTGCGAGCAAAGCGGGCGCGCCTTCGTGCCGAAAGTCCTGCCGCCGATGCCGCTGCTGCATTGGCTGGCACAGCAGGACGACTACACCCTCAAACTCATCCTGAATCCATTCACCGAGCGCCGCCTGCACGACCTCGCCCAACCCCAGGGCCCGATCTGCCTGCTCATCGGCTGCGAAGGCGGGTTCGCTCCCGGCGAAGTCACCGCCGCCCTCCACGCCGGCTTCACCGACGTCAAACTCGGCCCGCGTATTCTCCGTACGGAAACGGCAGGCCTGGCAGCATTGACGGCTCTGCAAACCCTCTGGGGCGACTTCTAACACACCCCTGCACTGCCCCCTAACCTTCCTTCGGCGTCATTCCATAGGCGCCCTTATCCGCTCCGCCTCAACCGATGCAATAAATCTATTGATATATTTTAAACAATCAATTTGTTTAATCAATAGCTCGTACGTACCATGCATTGAACGTCATCGCATTGACGTATTTCTCAGGCATAAGGAGCGAGACATGAACATCGGTACTAAAGAGACTTTGGCCGCGATGCTGATCGAATGGCTTGCCGTTTATGCGCAGGCCCATTGATTTCACCTCATTTAAAGACGATCAGAGAAGGAGCAAGCCATGAGTAACGAGAAGAAGTTGACGACCGCCGCCGGCGCACCGGTGCCGGATAACCAGAATGCAATGACTGCCGGCCCACGCGGCCCGATGTTGCTGCAGGATGTATGGCTGCTTGAAAAGCTGGCCCATTTCGACCGCGAAGTGATCCCGGAACGCCGCATGCACGCCAAGGGTTCCGGCGCTTACGGTACTTTCACGGTAACGAATGACATTACGAAATACACCCGCGCCAAGATTTTCAGCCAGATCGGCAAGAAGACCGAACTGTTCGCCCGCTTCACCACCGTGGCCGGCGAGCGCGGCGCAGCCGATGCGGAACGCGACATTCGCGGCTTCGCGGTGAAGTTCTACACCGAAGAGGGCAACTGGGACCTCGTCGGCAACAACACGCCGGTGTTCTTCCTGCGCGACCCGCTCAAGTTCCCCGACTTGAACCACGCGGTAAAACGCGACCCGCGCACCAACATGCGTAGCGCCAAGAACAACTGGGATTTCTGGACCTCGCTTCCCGAAGCATTGCACCAGATCACCATCGTGATGAGCGACCGCGGATTGCCCGCCACCTATCGCCACATGCACGGCTTCGGCAGCCACACCTTCAGCTTCATCAATGCAGCCAACGAGCGCTACTGGGTGAAGTTCCATTTCCGCTCACAGCAGGGCATCAAGAACCTGAGCGACGCGGAAGCGGAAGCCATCGTTGGCAAAGATCGCGAAAGCCACCAGCGCGACCTGTTCGAATCCATCGAGACCCGTGACTTCCCGAAATGGACGCTGGCGGTGCAGGTGATGCCGGAGAACGATGCTTCAAAAGTGCCGTACAACCCGTTCGACCTCACCAAGGTGTGGCCGCACAAGGATTACCCGCTGATCGAAGTGGGCGTGATGGAGCTCAATCGCAATCCGGAAAACTTCTTCGCAGAAGTGGAGCAGTCGGCCTTCAACCCGGCGGCCGTCGTGCCCGGCATCAGCTTCTCGCCGGACAAGATGTTGCAGGCGCGCCTGTTCTCCTACGGCGATGCGCAGCGCTATCGCCTGGGCGTGAACCATCACCAGATCCCGGTGAATGCGCCCAAGTGCCCGTTCCACAGCTATCACCGTGACGGCGCGATGCGCATGGGCGGCAATCACGGCGGCACGCTGGGTTATGAGCCGAATAGCTACGGCCAATGGCAGGAGCAGCCGGATTATCGCGAGCCACCACTCTCGACAGAAGGTGCGGCCGACCACTGGAACCACCGAGAAGACGACGACTACTACTCGCAGCCGGGCGCACTGTTCCGCTTGATGACGCTCGCGCAGCAGCAGGTGTTATTCGAGAACACGGCACGTTCAATAGGCGATGCTCCGCGCGAGATCCAGTTGCGTCACATCGCCAACTGCTCCAAAGCCGATCCGGCTTACGGTGCCGGCATAGCGAAAGCGCTCGGCATCGAAAGTTAAACCGATATACCCGCCCTTCGGGGCGGGCCATTTAAAAAGGAAGAAATAAAAATGAAAACGTTGATTACCAGGGTTCTGGAATTTACACGCAGCCGTTTCGGCGTATACCGCACAGGCCGGGATGTGCAGGAAGAACAATCCTGGCTCGGCATCGGCTAGCCCATCAATAAATTGCAATAAAAGCCTTATTAAAATAATATATTGCTTTAAACGCAATATTAAGGTGATCTCATGGCTTTGGGAGCCGCACTACGCAAACGTCGCAAGGCTTTGGACCTGACATTGCAGCAACTCGCCGAGCGCGTATCCGCCGACAGTGGCAATCTCTCTCGCATCGAGCGCGGCGAACAGGGGCTGTCCGAAGCGATGCTGCGCCGCCTGTGCTCGGCGCTGGATTGCACGCCTGCATTTCTCTACGCCCAGGCAGAAGCCGCTGCAGGCTCCTCACCCCAGGCAGGGCCGCGCCTCACTTTGACGCAGCCACAGGAATTCGTGCGCTGGTTCCGTTCTGTCGCGCCCTATATTCATGCGTTCGGCGGCCGCACATTCGTTATCGCGTTTGGCGGTGAAATCGTCGATGACGGCCAATTCGTCTCGCTCGCTCACGACCTCAACCTGCTTGCCAGCCTGGAAGTCCGGCTGGTTCTGGTACATGGCGTTCGCCCGCAAATCGAATCGCGCCTGAAGCGCTCCAACATCGCTTCGCGCTATGTTTCCGGCTTGCGCGTTACCGACAAGGAAACCATGGAAGCCGTAAAAGAGGCCAATGGCTCGGTACGCGTAGAAATTGAAGCGTTGCTGTCGATGGGCCTAGTCAATTCGCCGATGGCCGGATCGGATATCCGCGTAGCGAGCGGCAATTTTGTCACCGCTCGGCCGCTGGGTGTGCGCGAAGGCATCGATTTGCAGCACACCGGCGAGGTCCGCAAGATCGATGCCGTGGGCATTCAGAAACGGCTGGAGGATGGTGAGCTAGTATTACTGTCACCGCTGGGCTATTCGCCTACCGGCGAGGCATTCAATCTGACGCTGGAAGATGTAGCCGCCAGCACGGCCATTGCGCTTGATGCGGACAAGCTCATTTTTCTGATGGATTCCACCGGTGTACATAACGTGCGCGGCGAGCTGTTGCGCGAGATGACCTCGGCAAAAGCCAAGAACCTGCTGCGTCATACGCAAAGCGAAGGTGCCATCAATATCACCGAAGACGAGCGCTATTACCTGCCTTACGCCATTCGCGCCTGCGACCAGGGCGTATCGCGCACGCACCTGATTTGCCGCCACACCGACGGCGCGATCCTGCAGGAGCTGTTCACGCATGACGGCATCGGCACGATGATTACCGAAGAACCGCTGGAATTATTGCGGCCGGCCGATATCGGCGACGTGGGCGGATTGCTGCAACTGATCGAACCGCTGGAGGCCGAAGGCATTCTGGTGCGCCGCGGCCGCGAGCGGCTGGAAATGGAAATCGGGCATTTCTATGTGATGGAGCACGATGGGCTGATCATTGGCTGCGCCGCGCTCTACCCTTTTCCGGACGAAAGCAAGGCCGAACTCGCCTGCCTCGCGGTCAACCCCGCATTCCGGCGTGGCGGCCGCGGCGACCGGATGCTGAAATACAGCGAGGAGCAAGCCAAGCTGCGCGGTATCAATACGCTCTTTGTTCTCACCACGCGCACCGAGCACTGGTTCATCGAGCGCGGCTTCGTTGAAGCCGGCATCGACACGCTGCCGCAAACCCGGCAACAGCTTTACAACTATCAACGCCGCTCCAAGGTGTTCATCAAGCAACTATAGCGTTACTTCAATAGTCCATACGGCAGGGGGTTGCAATTCGGTTTGCAGCCCCCACTTTCCTGTTCATACGCAACCAGGAAACGTCATGGAACAATATCACGGCACCACCATCCTCTCCGTCCGCCGCGGCAATCAAGTCGCCATGGGCGGAGACGGCCAGGTCACCCTCGGCAACATCGTAGTCAAAGCCAGCGCGCGCAAGGTTCGCCGCCTGTACAACGGTCAAATCCTTGCCGGATTCGCCGGAGGTACGGCAGACGCATTC
>DATHWE010000038.1:0-33383 GCA_035460905.1 Methylophilaceae bacterium
TGCGACTCGATTTCGTCCCGGCGCTCATGCCAGGCCGATGCGATGTGTTTCAGCAGATCGGAAAAACCGGGCAGGTTATAGCGTGGCGTCGGAGGGAAATAGGTGCCGCCAAAAAACGGTACCTGATCGGGCGAGAGAAACATCGTCAGCGGCCAGCCACCGCTGCGGCGCGAAAGTACGGAATGCGCGCTCTGGTAAATCTGGTCGAGATCAGGACGTTCCTCGCGATCCACCTTGATATTGATGAACAACTCGTTCATCACTGCGGCCGTGGCCGAATCCTCGAAGGATTCGTGCGCCATGACGTGGCACCAGTGGCAAGCGGAATAACCGATGGAAAGCAATATCGGCTTGTTCTGTTCGCGCGCCAATGTGAGCGCTTCCTCACCCCACGGATACCAATCCACGGGGTTGTCGGCATGCTGCAAAAGGTAAGGGCTGGTTTCGCCGGAAAGACGGTTGGACATGGATTCACCTCGTGGGGAGGCTTGTCAGTCTAGCAAAAAGCCAGCAATAGTTGAATCTTTTAGTCAACTATTGCTGGCTTGTTTCAGCAGGCTTACATGGATTCGGTTCGATACTCCACGGCCAGCGTATGCGTGCTGCGCGGCGCAACCTTGACCATATTGTGCGCGGCATTTGCCGACTCCACACACAGCATCCGCGGCCACTGATCCTCGATGTCGTCCATATTGGATGCCTTATCCTGCCAAGGCGTCCACACCACGGTCGTCGCGCTGCCGGACTTTGCGATACGAATGCGGCGGCGCAAGCCCGGATCCTCGATCACGCACTCCGTTTCGGTATCGACATATACGCGATCCGTTTCGCCGGAGAAATCGATTACGCCTTCCTGCTGCTTGCGTACGAAGTTCTCAACCTTGTCCAGATAAGCGCAACCTTCCAGCCCGAGCACTTTCACCTTGGCGACGTCCGCCACCTGAAAATAGGTGTGGAAAGCCTCGCCGATGACGAATTCCTCGTCACCCGTATTTGTAGTAGTCAGTGTCATGCGCAACGTCTCGCCGATCAGCACATCCAGCGTCAGCAGCGAAGGATGGGGCCATTGTGCATGGGTGTCCGCGCCTTGCAGCAGACGCAAGGTCAGCCGCGTTGCGCCATCGGTCTCGGCAGAAGCGCCGATGACTTCCCACGGATGATTGCGCGCAAACCCGTGCGCGGGGAACTCCGGGTTGTTCGGATGCATGCCGAACCACGGCCAGCACACCGGCGCTCCACTATGCGCGGGTTTGCCCTGCACCAGCTTGGCCTTCTCCGAATACCACACGACCGGAACCGAAGTCGATCTTGGCCGCCAGGATAAGAGATGCGCGCCTTGCAGCGTCAACCGAGCAGAAGCCAGCGGATTCTCGATCTCGGCCACCACCAGGCCGCTGGCATCTTCGACGAATTTGAGTTGCTTGCCGATACCGAAACGGGTGTTCAATTCTTCTATGTTCATGATGATGTCCTTCATTGTCAGAATGCCGCAGCAGCTTCGGGCACGACTGGCTTGAATACCATCAAACCGTAAACCACGATCATGGCGGTAAATGCGACCATCCCCAGCCACATCCAGTAACGACACAGTTGCCAATAGCGTTGAGGAAGGGCTTCGCCCCTGTGCACAGCGGTGCGTGATAGCCGCCGCATTTCAATCTGCTGCCAAACCACGGGAAGCCAGCATGCGCCGGCCAGAGCGTACAGACCGATGGCCCAAGCTACCCAGCCCTCTGTCAGCGGCCATCCGGCAAGATGCACCATCCATAAGCCGGTAATCGGCTGAATGATCGCCGTAGGCGTGGTGAACAGCCAGTCGGCCAACACCACGCGCTCCATCACCACTGAAATGCTGCGCACGTCGCCGGAGCGATCTGTCGTCCATTTGTAGAAAGCGGTTCCCAGGCCAGTGCCGAACATCAGCGTGGCGCTCAGGATATGCATCCACTTCAGCAGCAAGTACTCCATGCGTCAGCCGTGTATCTGCCGGATATCCAGACCGTCTAACGCATCCATGTATTCGTTCAGCGTCAGTAGTCCGACACATGGCAGGGCACCGCGTTCCGCCAAATTGCCATTTGCCAGCTTGCGAGTCAGCGCAATCGCTGCGCCGCAAGGGATGTTCGGGCCGTGATGCTGTCCCGCCAGGATATGCCACACGCGCTTCAACGGCCGGCCCTGATGATCGATGCCGGAAAGCTCGACATGCATCGCGGACCCCTGTGGTCCGATGACCTCCAGCCGTCGGCTGATCCAGTGCAAGGGCTTGGCCCATTCGGCCATGTTGCTCACGACTCCCCGCCGCACCAGCCAGGAAAACAGCCATGTCGCCAGATGCGCCATGGGAACGCCGAGTCCGGCGTGAAAGGTTACGGTTTTCACTCCCGGATAGCGCTGGGGAAATACCGCCAGATCAGGCACGTCGCAATTACTCAGCCAGCGATTGCCTATAGGCTCGGGATAGCGCCGGCGATGCAAATCCTGCCAGCCGAACACGCCTTTCCACAAACCATTTTCCAGCCGCATGAAAGGTTTTCCACAATAGCCGAGCACTGCGCGCAACGTTGCCAATCCTGGCGTTTTTGCGCCGGAAACAATGGCATGGCGGATGGAATCGAGACGGGAAAACTCAGGTAGGAAATAGTCCACCACGGCCGCGGACAAGGCGGGCACTGAACTCGCCCCGCTCGCCACCAGCACCCCGGCCAGATGTGCGGCGGCATCCAGCTTACCGATGCCAGCTACGAAATCACGACCGTCCGCCAGATCGAGGTAATGGCATCTCGCATCGATACAAGCCTGCGCGACACGGTAATCCTGCTGCTGGAATGGTCCGGCAGTATGGATAACGGTATCGACCTCGAGCGCATCCAACTGGCGCGCGAGCGAAGTCACTTCGGCATCCAGCGCAATTCCCTGCCGCTCGGGCAGGCCGACCTCGGCAGCGAAACGACGCGCCTTCTTTTCGTCGCGACCCGCGATCAGAAGCCGGATATTGGCATCCTGCACCAGCGCACGGCAGATATAAGCACCGAAGTTGCCGTAACCCCCGAGCACCAGAACAGTATGCAACCTCGCTCCTTGCGTGCTTTTATTATTTCTCGACCTGCGACACGTCGCGCACGGCGCCCTTGGCAGCCGAAGTCGTCATCGCCGCATAAGCGCGCAATGCCGGAGACACAGAACGCTCGCGGTTAACCGGCTTCCATGCCTGCGCGCCCTTGGCGTCCATTTTCTTGCGGCGGTCTTCAAGTTCCTCAACTGACACGGCCAGATGAATACGACGGTTGGGAATATCGATCTCGATGGTATCGCCCTCTTCCACCAGGCCAATCGCGCCACCTTCGGCTGCTTCAGGAGAAGCGTGCCCGATGGACAGGCCTGAGGTGCCGCCGGAGAAACGGCCGTCGGTCAGCAAGGCGCACTCCTTGCCCAGGCCCTTGGACTTCAGGTAGCTGGTCGGATACAGCATTTCCTGCATGCCGGGACCGCCGCGAGGGCCTTCGTAGCGGATCACGACCACATCGCCGGCAACGACCTTGTCGGCGAGGATGGCTTCGACAGCGGAGTCCTGGCTTTCGAAGATGCGTGCGCGGCCGGTAAACTTGAGAATGCTGTCATCCACGCCGGCAGTCTTGACGATGCAGCCGTCGAGCGCGATGTTGCCGTGCAGCACGGCCAGGCCGCCATCTTGGGAGTAGGCATGTGCCTTGTCGCGGATGCAGCCTTCGGCGCGGTCTTCGTCCAACTCGGGAAAGCGCATCGACTGGCTGAAAGCGATGGTGGTCGGGATGCCGCCGGGCGCTGCGCGGAAGAAATCGCGTACCGCACTGTCTTGCGTGCGGACTATGTCCCACTGGTCCAGCGCCGCCGCCATGCTGGGCGCATGCACGGTCGGCACGTCGCGGCGGATCAGGCCGGCCCGGTCCAGTTCGCCGAGGATCGCCATCACGCCGCCGGCGCGATGCACGTCTTCCATGTGATATTTCTGCGTTGCGGGCGCCACCTTGGACAGGCAAGGCACGCGGCGCGAAATCTGGTCGATGTCGGCCATGGTGAAATCCACGCCGGCTTCGTGCGCGGCGGCCAGCAAATGCAGCACCGTGTTGGTGGAACCGCCCATGGCAACATCCAGACTCATCGCATTTTCGAAAGCCTCGAACGTGGCGATCGAGCGCGGCAGCGCAGAGGTGTCATCCTGTTCGTAGTAGCGCTTGGCAAGGTCGACGATCAGGCGGCCGGCGCGCAGAAACAATTGCTTGCGGTCGGCGTGGGTCGCCAGCGTGGAACCGTTGCCGGGCAACGAGAGCCCGAGCGCTTCGGTCAGGCAGTTCATGGAGTTGGCGGTGAACATGCCGGAACAGGAGCCGCAGGTCGGGCAGGCAGAACGCTCGACCTCGGCCACATCGGCATCGCTGATCCGGCTGTCGGCTGCTTCGACCATGGCATCCACCAGGTCGAGCTTGCGGACACTGCCCTTCCAGTCCACCTTGCCCGCTTCCATCGGGCCGCCGGAAACGAAGACGACGGGAATATTGAGGCGCAGCGCGGCCATCAGCATGCCGGGGGTGATCTTGTCGCAGTTGGAGATGCACACCAGCGCATCGGCGCAATGCGCGTTGACCATGTATTCCACGCTGTCGGCGATCAAATCGCGGCTGGGCAGCGAGTACAGCATGCCGCCGTGGCCCATGGCGATGCCGTCATCGACCGCGATGGTGTTGAATTCCTTGGCGACGCCGCCCGCTTTTTCGATTTCGCGCGCGACCAGCTGGCCCATGTCCTTCAGGTGCACGTGGCCGGGCACGAACTGCGTGAACGAATTGGCGACCGCGATGATGGGCTTGGTGAAATCCTCGTCCTTCATCCCTGTGGCGCGCCACAGGGCGCGGGCGCCTGCCATGTTGCGGCCGTGGGTAGTAGTGCGGGAACGATACTGGGGCATGATGAACCTCGGGAAAACGTATAATCTTGCAATTTTAACTCATTAAGACGCCGAGACTCTATGCTTGTTCACCCTCAGTTCGACCCCGTCGCCATTCATCTCGGCCCAGTCGGCATTCATTGGTATGGCCTGATGTACCTGATCGGATTTCTAGGCGTGCTGTTCCTCGGAAAATGGCGCATCCGCCGCAATCCTGACTGCATCGTCAGCGAACGAGATCTGGACGATATGCTGTTTTACGGCGCGCTGGGCGTCATCCTCGGCGGGCGACTGGGCTACGTGCTGTTTTACCAGCCAGATCACTTCTTGCAGCACCCGCTCGAAATCCTCGCGGTGTGGCAGGGCGGCATGTCCTTCCATGGCGGCTTCCTCGGCGTACTGGTCGCGATGTGGATATTCGTCCGCAAAACCGGCAAGAACTGGCTGGCGGTGATGGATTTCGTCGCGCCGCTGGTACCGCTGGGTCTCGGCGCGGGTCGCCTCGGCAATTTCATCAACGGTGAATTATGGGGGCGTGCGACCGACGTGCCCTGGGCCGTGGTGTTTCCGCAGGTGGATAATTTGCCGCGTCATCCATCGCAACTTTATGAATTCGGCCTGGAAGGCATCGCGCTATTCCTGTTGCTGTGGATTTACTCCAGCAAGCCGCGGCCTGTCGGGACTATTTCCGGGCTATTCCTGATCGGCTACGGCGCATCACGTTTCGCAGTGGAATTCGCTCGCGAGCCGGACAGCTTCCTCGGCCCGCTGGCGCTAGGCATGAGCATGGGGCAATGGCTGAGCCTGCCGATGGTTATAATCGGAATGATTTTATGGACCTTCAGCAGAAAAAAAACAAACCAGACGGGGAGCCTGCAATGAAAAAAATATTGGGCATATTTTCTTTGATGATCTTGTTGAATGGCTGCGGCCCGAGCGTATCCAAGGTCAGTTTCGTCAGGCCGGACGCTTCCGTCGCAAGGAGTTACACTGTTGCGGATGCGAGACCGGAACATGAGCGCGCATCCGCCAAAGGTGTTGTCGGTACCACGACATTGCATTTCCTCGGGGATGATGCTGTCACGCCCAGTGTTCCCGAACTTTTGGACGCGGCACTATCGAATCACCCTTCACTCGAATCGCAAAAACCGACGGTAGTCATGAAAAGTATCCGCGTAGTTGTCGAGTCGCCTTACTCAAAAGCGGGAGAATATGATCAAGAGCGATTTCAGAAATACACGGAATTGGCACAATCTCAGGCCGGCAGCGTCGGCTATGGTAGTGCGCTAGGCGGTGCGATTCTGGTGGATCTCCTGACGCGAGCATTTGAAAGGACGAATGACATTACCATCCATACCGTCAGCGTCAATATCGAAGGCAGCGTTGATGGCATCGATTTTACGGAATATGCATTCAGCAGCTACGACTCGGGCAATGGCGAGTCTCAAATTAAAGAAGCAATTAGTGAAGCCATCGACAAGACAGCTAGCGCCATCGTTCGATTAAGCAGCGCAGATAAAACAAAGTCTGTCACAGTTTTGTCACATTGACGTCATATAGTGAGCAGCATCTTAATCCGGTAAAGGAATTCCGATGCCAGCCAACATATTGATAATTGAAGACGAACCCGCCATTCAGGAACTGCTGACGCTCAACATCACTCAGGCCGGCCATAACCCGATCCGGGCATTGAGCGTCGAGCAGGCACAGTTGCTGATGCGCGAAACCATGCCCGACCTCATACTGCTCGACTGGATGCTGCCCGGCATGAGCGGCATCGAATTCGCCCGTCGCCTGAAGTCGGACGAATACAGCAAGAATATCCCCATCATCATGCTGACCGCGCGCAGCGAAGAAATCGACAAGATTCGCGGCCTCGATGTCGGCGCCGACGATTACGTCACCAAACCGTTTTCACCCCGCGAACTGAACGCCCGCATCAAAGCCGTGCTGCGTCGTCGCGCACCGCAGATGACGGATGATCCCATCGAATCAGGCTCCTTGCGCCTCGACCCGGTTACCCATCGCGTTACCGGCAACGGCATCCAGCTCGACCTCGGCCCGACAGAATTCCGCCTGCTGCATTACCTCATGTCCAACCCCGAGCGCGTACACTCGCGTTCGCAGGTACTCGACCGCGTGTGGGGCGACCGTGTGTTCGTCGAAGACCGTACCGTGGACGTACATATCCGCCGCCTGCGCCAGGCACTCGCCGCATCCGGCCATGAAGAGCTGATCCAGACGGTGCGCGGCGTCGGCTACCGTTTCTCGGCGAAGTAACCGATAATGTGCGTCCGATTGAAGCTGTAGCGCTTGCACGTAACTCTTCTACAGCTTCCAAGAACTGGATGCCCACTACATGCATGAATTCCGCTGGCGCCTGCTATGGCTGTCCATCCCTACACTGCTGCTTTGTCTTCTCCTGTGGCCCCTGGCCGGTTTGGAATATGCATTAGGCGCCTTGGCGCTGGCCACGATTGCGTATCTGCTGGCGCACTTTTACTGGCTGGAAAAACTTGCCATATGGTTGAAACAGCCTAACCTGGCCAGCATGCCCATCGGCTCGGGTATCTGGGAGGATGTATTTGCCGCGCTTTATCAGGAAATCCGGCGCCAGACCAGCAGCCAGACCGAGCTGACCTCCGCTCTGGAGCGTTTCCAGCATGCCGCGAGCGCCCTGCCCGACGGCGTAGTCTTGCTCAATAACAATGATCAGATCGAATGGTGCAACCCGCCGGCAGAAATCCAGCTGGGGCTGAATCTTGTACAGGATACCGGCCAACCCATCGGCTACCTCGTCCGCCAGACCGAATTCACCAGCTATCTGCAGGCGCAGGATTATGCCGAGCCGATCAAGCTCAATACTCTGCGCAATCCGGATACCACTCTGGAAATTCAGCTGATCCCGTTTGGCGACAAGCAGAAGCTGCTGCTGTGCCGGGACATCACGCCGATGGAAAAACTGGAAACCATGCGCCGCGATTTCATCGCCAACGTGTCACATGAACTGCGCACGCCGCTGACGGTAGTCGGCGGTTTTCTGGAAACGCTGGAAGACATGGAAAGCGGCATCCCGGAAAACATGCGTCAGTATTACAAGCTGATGCAGGAGCAGACCGTGCGCATGCGTCATCTGGTGGAAGATCTGCTGACCCTGTCGCAATTGGAAAGCAACCAGAACATGCCGCAGGAAACGGTAATCGATGTGCCGTCCCTGCTGAGTCTTGTCATGAGCGAAGGCGAAAGCCTGAGCGGCGGGCGCCATCGCTTGACCCTGGATGCGGATACCCATCTTTTCATGACCGGCGCCATGGAAGAATTGCACAGCGCGTTCGGCAACCTGGTCAGCAATGCCATCCGCTATACACCCGACGGCGGCGACATCATGCTTAAATGGGGCATGCGCGGCAATAGCGCAGTGTTCAGCGTTACCGATACCGGCCTCGGCATCGAGCCCGAACACATCAGCCGGCTGACCGAACGTTTCTATCGCGTTGACCGCAGCCGCTCACGCGCCACCGGCGGCACCGGTCTCGGCCTTTCCATCGTCAAGCACATACTGACCCGGCACCAGGCCAAGCTGGAAATCCAGAGCGAAATCGGCAAAGGCAGTACGTTCAGCGCCGTATTCCCGACAGCACGCTTAATTCATAAAGACTGATTTCCGGACAAAAGGAGCCATCATGTCGCTGGAAACCTGGGAATTGATGAGCTATGTCGTCACTGTGATTGGCTTGCCGTTGGCCATCGCCGTGTTCCTGTACGAGCAGCGCAAGGAACGGGAAAACGAAGAGGAAGAGGTTTACCAGCTGCTGTCGGATAACTACCAGGATTTTCTCAAGGTAGCCTTGGCCAACCCGGATCTGCGGCTTTTTTCTGTGGAAGGCTCCACCACCCTCAATGAAGATCAGAAGGAACGGCAACTGATCATTTTCGTGATGCTGACTTCCCTGTTCGAGCGTGCCTATCTGCTGCTGTTTGAGGACGACATGTCGCCCAAGCAGGCCCGGCGCTGGAACTCATGGGAAGACTACATTCTGGAATGGTGCAGCCAGCCCGACTTCCGCGCGAACCTGCCCCGCCTGATGCATGGTGAAGATCCGAGCTTCGTCCGCTATGTCGAGCATCTCGTCAGCATCAATTTCCCGGACATCGGCCAGCAGTCCGCTGTAAATTGATGCTGAATTATGTTTTCGGGGCGAAGCTGAGCGACGCAGAGTTGATGCAATAGCGCAGCCCGGTTGGCGGTGGGCCGTCGGGAAAAACATGGCCGAGATGGGCATCGCATACGTTGCAGATAACCTCGGTGCGTATCATGCCGTGAGAAATATCGCGTTTCTCGCGCACATTTTCCGGGTTGAGCGGCTCGAAGTAGCTGGGCCAGCCGCAACCGGAGTCGAACTTGGTATCCGACTCGAACAGCGGCGTGCCGCAACACACGCAGGTATAGATCCCATGCTCATGATGGTGGAGAAAAGCGCCGGTGCCGGGACGTTCGGTCGCGGCATGACGTGTGACTTCGTACTGGATAGGCGTTAGCTGCGACTTCCATTCCTCGTCAGGTTTCACTACCTTGTCCATGGCAGTTCTCCTCTTCGCTCTTTTTTGAATCGCCAAGACACCAAAAGCACCAAGTAGAAACCTCATTACAGGACTTTCAATTGGCGTTTTGGCGGCAAAGCATCTTTAAAACTTACAGCAAAACCTTCTCGATACCGCCCTGGTTGGCCTTCGCCACGTAGTCCTCCATCCAGTTCTCGCCCAGCAGGTTCTTCGCCAACTCGACCACGATGTAGTCGGAGCCGATGCCGGTGTCTTCCTCATAGCGTTGCAGGCCTTGCAGGCAGGACGGGCACGAGGTCAGGATTTTTACTTCCTGCTCCGGCGCACCCGGCGTCAGGCCGAGTTTCTGCATGCCTTTTTCCAGCTCTTCCTGCTTGCGCATCTTGACCTGGGTGGCGATGTCCGGACGCGCCACGGCAAAGGTGCCGGACTCGCCGCAACAACGGTCGTTCAGCGGCACGTCGACACCCATCAGGGCCTGCGTTACCTTGGCCGATGCGTAAGTTTTCATCGGCGTGTGGCACGGCTCGTGATACATGTAGCGCACGCCCTGCACGCCTTCCATTTTGACGCCCTTTTCCATCAGGTATTCATGGATGTCGAGCAAACGGCAACCGGGGAATATCTTCTCGAACTCGTACTTCAGCAGCTGGTCCATGCAGGTACCGCACGAAACGATCACCGTCTTGATGTCGAGGTAGTTCAGCGTGTTGGCGACGCGGTGGAACAGCACGCGGTTTTCCGCGGTGATTTCCTGGCCCTTGTCATGGTTGCCGGCCGAAGTCTGCGGATAACCGCAGCACAGGTAACCCGGCGGCAATACGGTGATCGCGCCGGTTTCATACAGCATCGCCTGCGTGGCGAGGCCAACCTGCGAGAACAGGCGCTCCGAACCGCAACCGGGGAAGTAGAACACGGCATCCGAATCCTCGTTCACCTTCTGCGGATTGCGAATGACCGGCACCATGGAATCATCTTCCACGCCCAACAATGCGCGCGAGGTTTTGGTCGGCAATGCCTTGGGCATTGGCCGATTGAGGAAATGTATCACCTGCGTCTTGATCGGCGCCTTGCCGGTGGTCGCGGGTGGTCGCTTCTTGATCGGGCTGACCAGCTTTTTGGTCATCTTGTGGGCAAGACGTTGCGCCCAGTAGCCGAACTGGATCATGCCCATGCGCAGCGCCTTGATCGTGGCCGGATCCTTGGCGTTGAGGAAAGCCATCGACGCCGCCGTGCCCGGGTTGAACGCCTTCTTGCCCTGCTTGCGCAGGAAGTTGCGCATCGCAATCGACACGTCGCCGAAATCGATATCGACCGGGCATGGATTCAGGCAGCGATGGCAGACCGTGCAATGGTCGGCGACATCGTTAAACTCGTCGAAATGCATCAGCGAAACACCACGCCGGGTCTGTTCCTCATAAAGGAAAGCCTCAATCAGCAGCGAAGTCGCCAGGATCTTGTTGCGCGGGCTGTACAGCAGATTGGCACGCGGCACGTGCGTGGTGCACACCGGCTTGCACTTGCCGCAACGCAGGCAATCCTTGATGGAGTCGGCGATGCCGCCGATCTCCGATTGCTCCATGATGATGGACTCTTGCTCCAGCAGGCCGAAGCTGGGCGTATAGGCGTTGCGCAGGTCCGCGCCTTCCATCAGCTTGCCTTTGTTGAAGTGCCCGTCCGGGTCGACCTTGCGCTTGTATTCGGCAAAGGTATCGATGACCGACTGATCAAGGAACTCCATCTTGGTAATGCCGATACCGTGCTCGCCGGAGATCACGCCGCCGAGATCAGTCGCCAGTTGCATGATGCGCGCCACGGCGGCATTGGCTTCCTGCAGCATGCCGTAATCGTCGGAGTTGACCGGGATATTGGTGTGCACGTTGCCGTCGCCGGCGTGCATGTGCAGCGCAACGAACACACGGCTCTTCAGCACGGTCTTGTGAATTTCGTCGAGCTTATCCAGGATGTGCAGATATTCGCGCCCGGTAAAAATCTGGTGCAGCGGCTTGCGCACTTCGCGCTTCCACGAAACGCGCAGGTGATGCTCCTGCACCGCGCGGAAGACTGGCAGCAATTCGCCGAGGCCAACCTTGGAAATCAGTTCCTGCGCCAGCGTGCCGAACTCGTGCAGCGGCGAATCGAGACCACTGAGGATGCGCTGCCAGTGGTCGCGGGTTTCCTGGATCATTTGCAGCGCCTGTGCGCGCTTGGCAACGACCATCTCCGGATCGGCCTGGGTGTCTTCGTCTTCCAGCAACGGCAGGTCACCTTGCAGGAATGTTTCAAGCGCATCCAGCAACTTGAGCTTGTTCTTGATCGACAGCTCGATATTGATGCGCTCGATGCCGTCGGAATAATCGCCGAGACGCGGCAGCGGGATCACCACATCCTCGTTGATCTTGAATGCGTTGGTGTGGGCGGCGATCGCGGCGGTACGCGCACGGTCCAGCCAGAATTTCTTGCGCGCCTCAGCGGATACGGCGATAAAGCCTTCGCCGCCGCGGGCGTTGGCGAGGCGGACGATATGCGACGCGGCTTCGCCGACCGCGTTTTCGTCGTCGCTGGCGATGTCCGCGATCAGCACCATCTTGGGTCGTTGGGCGCGGTTGGCCTTGGTCGCATAGCCGACCGCCTTGAGGTAGCGTTCGTCCAGGTGCTCAAGCCCTGCAAGAATCGCCGACTCGTGCGCATCGAGGTAATCCTTCACTTCGACGATTGCAGGCACTGCCAGCGCCACCGAACCGAAGAACTCCAGGCAGATCGTGCGCACGTGCTTGGGCATGCGGTGCAGGATGAAGGTGGCCGAAGTAATCAGGCCGTCGCAGCCTTCCTTCTGCACGCCAGGCAAGCCGGCGAGGAACTTGTCGGTGACGTCCTTGCCGAGCCCGGTCTTGCGAAAATGCGGGCCGGGGATTTCCAGAATTTCGGGTTCGCCCTGCAGCGTCTTGCCGTCCGCCTCATAGCGGCTGATGCGGAAACGCGCGGTTTCGATATCGTGAATCTTGCCGAGATTGTGATCTAGGCGCTCGACTTCCAGCCAGGTCGCATCCGGCGTGACCATCCTCCACGAGGCCAGGTTATCCAGCGCGGTGCCCCACAGCACGGCCTTCTTGCCGCCGGCGTTCATCGCCACGTTGCCGCCGATGCAGGAGGCGTCGGCCGAGGTCGGATCCACCGCAAACTCGAGGCCGGCATCCGTGGCCGCTTCCATCACGCGTCGCGTCACCACGCCGGCGCCGCAGCGTATTGTCGGCACGGCGTTGGCCACACCGGGCAAGGCGCGATAATCGACCGCGCTCAGGCTTTCGAGCTTTTCGGTGTTGATCACCGCAGACATCTTGGTCAGCGGCACGGCACCGCCGGTATAGCCGGTGCCGCCGCCACGCGGGATCAGCGTTAATCCGAGTTCGATACAGGCTTTGACGATGGGCGCGATCTCTTCCTCGGTATCGGGGTTGACCACGACAAACGGATATTCGACGCGCCAGTCGGTGGCGTCGGTCACATGCGAGACACGTGCGAGTCCATCGAACTGGATATTGTCCTTGCGGGTAATCTTGCCCAGCTTCGCCAGGGTCTGCTTGCGCAGTTTGGCGGTCTGGCGGAATTCTTCCTCGAAACCGGCCACGGCCTTGCGTGCAGCTTCGATCAGCGTAACGACCTTAAGGTTGTTCTGGCTGCGCTCGTCAATGGCCTTGAGGCGATGATGCAGCGCTTCGGTCAGCGCCTTGAGGCGCTTGGGGTTCGCCAGCAGGTCATCCTGCAAGTACGGGTTGCGAGTGACCACCCACAGATCGCCCAGCACCTCGAACAGCATGCGCGCGGAACGGCCGGTCTTGCGCTCGTCGCGCAATTCATTCAGCACATCCCAGGATTCCTCGCCGAGAAAACGCATGACGATTTCTCGGTCCGAGAACGAGGTGTAGTTGTAGGGAATTTCGCGCAGGCGAGTGGTCATGGGCGGAGAGCTAAAGGTTGCCGAAAGCGTTAAATTATAGCATAGGGAAACGGGAAATAACCCTTTGAATATATATCCATTATTGTGATGAGATCATTGTTTTTCAAGGATATTTGGCGACGGCAAATCCACGCTCAGAGTCAGCTTTTACGCAGGAATGACAAACCCCCGGGAATAGAACAAAATATGGCCTATGCACATCAAAGGCTGGCCATGTCTTCATTCAATGCACGCAAGTTACTGATCCCGCTCGTTTTGCTCGCCCTTTTAGGCGCACTAATCTTTTTCGTGACCGACAAGAATCAGGCGCCGGACGTCAAATTCACTACCATCACCGGGCAAGAGATCGGCATGCAGGATTTGCGCGGCAAGATTGTACTGATCAATTTCTGGGCCACTACCTGCTCCGGCTGCATTGCCGAAATGCCCATGCTGATCGAAACGTATAACCGCTATCATAAGCAAGGCTTCGAGCTGGTCGCGGTAGCTATGGCTTACGACCCGCCCAGCCATGTGGCGAATTACGCCAAAAAGAACGGGCTGCCGTTTCCTGTTGCCCTGGATCTTCAAGGCGAACTGGCAATGGCATTCAACGATGTCAAACTGACGCCGACCGCCTTCGTCATCGACAAGGACGGTCGCATCGTGCGCAATGTGGTGGGCGAACTGGACTTCAAAGCCCTACACGCCATGCTCGACGAACAGCTGGGGAGGAAAATCTGATGGACTTCAAACAGCACTTTGTATATCAAACCGATTACCAGCATTGGGCCAACGATGCACTCTTCAATGCGCTGGATCGCCTCGATGAAGGCGCACGCACCAGCCAGCAAAAACTGTTCTTCGGAAACCTGCACAATAGCGTCGATCACCTGCTGTTTTTCTACACCAAATGGTTCGCACGGCTCAAGGGCGAAGATCAGTCGACAAGCTATTCCGGCACTACGCATGCCGACTGGCGCGAATTAAAAAACAGCATGCGTCGCGAAATCCGCGATATGCAGCGCTGGTTAGAACGTCAGCCGCAGGATTATTTCGACGAACGGCTCTTTTTTAAGCGCACCCTGAGCCGGCAGGAAAACAGCATCTGGGTACGCGATGCGATTACCCATATATTCACTTACGCTTCGCTGGAGCGCGGCCATATCTCGTCCATTGCCAGCACCCTGGGGGCGCCGTTTCCGGAGATGTCGTACTACACTTACCGCCTGGAAATGGGAGAGCATCTGCTTAACATGCGCAAGATTGAATCCGACACTCTCCCTAGCGGTGCCTGACTGTGCTGTGGATCAAGTCGCTGCACCTCATTTTCGTCACCAGCTGGTTTGCCGGACTGTTTTACCTGCCGCGACTTTTCGTCAATCACGCCATGGTCGACGATGCCGCCACTTGCGGCCGGCTCCTGTTGATGGAAAAAAAACTCTATCGCTTCATGACGCCGCTGGCGATACTCGCCCTTGCATTCGGCCTTTGGCTCTGGTTGGGCTACGGCATCAGCGGTGGATGGCTGCATGCCAAACTCGTTCTGGTCGCCATCCTGATTGCTTACCATCTGTATTGCGGCATGCTGCTGAAGGATTTCGAACACGGCCGCAACCGGCATAGCCACGTCTGGTATCGTTGGTTCAACGAGTTGCCGGTATTGATTCTGTTTGCAGTCGTACCGCTCGTCATCATCAAACCCTTCTGAAATAACGGAATCCCCAATGCTGCACTCCCCCTGGCTGCTGAAAATGCTCGAAAAATCCGGCTCAACGCCGCGCGAGCGTGTACTGGCACTATTCGATATCCTGCAGGACTGGACAACGGCTCCCGGCCTCAGGCTCGACAGCAGCGATGCCGGCCTGTCGGATCCGAACGAGGCTCTTGTCGACTACCTGACGGAACAAATGACAGTTCTGCGGCTGGCAGAACCGGGAGTCCTGGCCCGACAGGTTTACTTCATTGCCATGGGCGCACTGCAAGCGACCCGGGGAGGCGAAAATAGCAATGCTTTTATCCATGGCAGGCACGCCGTTGCCGTACTGCTGGATGCGCAACGCCCGCCGCGACGTTTGAAAACCGGCATGGCTGTCGTCTCCGCCTCCATTTTCCTGTTGGCCTCGGCCATGTTTTTTGGCCTAGGCATCAAATCCGTACCGCCCAACACAATGACCGCCTTTTCCACGAAAGCCGACAATGACATGCTGTTTTCGATCCATGCGAGCACCAGCAACAGCCCGGACCAAGTCGCATCGTTGCACGACTCATTGGAACGCATTCGTCGCGGCGTGTGCCAATACCCCCAGGCGTTGATGCTGGCACCCGAAGCGCGGGCAGTCTTTCTGGAAAATATCGTCAACGGCTTGGTGCCTGCCAACGCCAACCAGATGCGCGAAGCGCGCCAGTTGATGCAGAAAGTCGAATGTTATTATGCGCCGGTGGCGATGACCGCCCTGTAGTAACTATACCGTGCGGTAGACTTCTTTCAAGCCAGCCCTGCTTGCTCCAGCGGTCGGATCGACTTAATATACAGATCTGTAAATAAACGGATTTATACCTTGTCTGTATTGCGCGAAAAAATCCTGAACGTCGCTTCCGACCTCTTCCAGACGCGGGGCATCAACTCGACCGGCGTCGATACCATCGTCGCCGTCGCCGGCACGACAAAAATGACGCTGTACAAGCACTTCCAAACCAAGGAAAACCTGATCCTTGAAGTGCTGAAACGCCACAATCAGGAGTTCCGCGACTGGTTGGCGGAGAAGCTCGGGGAGTCCTCGCGCACGCCGGATAAAAGGTTGCAGGCACTGTTCGATTATATTGAGGAATGGATGGCCGCTCCGGAATTTCGCGGCATGCCCTTCCTCAAGGCATCGGCGGAATTTCCCAACGAAGAAAATCCGGTGCATCGCTTATCAACAGAGCAGGCGCGGCAGTTTCGGCAATACCTGGCATCGCTCGCGCAAGAGGCTGGCGCAAGCGATGCCGAAACTCTGGCGCTGCAGCTTTCGATGCTGATCGAGGGCGCGATGCTGGCGGAACAGATGCGACGCGGCTCAGGTGCCGCCAAACATGCAAAAAAAGCCGCGCGCGTGCTCATCGAAGCGGCGCTCAAGCGATAATTTGCGCCGCCTCCGCCGGGTGGCGGATAATGCCGCATTTTCCCCATTACCGATAACGACATGCATACCCTGATCTGCGGCTCCCTCGCTTACGACACCATCATGGTGTTCCCGGACCATTTCAAGCATCACATCCTGCCGGAAAAGATCCATATCCTTAACGTCGCTTTCCTGGTGCCGGAAATGCGCCGCGAATTCGGCGGAACCGCCGGCAACATTGCCTATAACCTGAACCTGCTGGGCGGCAGGCCTCTGATCATGGCAACCGTAGGCGACGACTTCGGCCCTTACTCAGAACGCCTCAAGAGACTCGGCATTCCCGCAGAGCATGTGCGTAATGTTGCCGGCAGCTTTACCGCCCAGGCATTCATCACTACCGACCTGGCCGACAATCAGATCACCGCATTCCACCCGGGCGCGATGAACGAATCGCACATCAATAGCACAAAGGACGCCCAAGGCGTCAGCCTCGGCATCATCGCTCCGGACGGCCGCGATGGCATGTTCCAGCACGCACGTGAATTGCACGAGGCGGGCATTCCCTTCCTGTTCGATCCGGGCCAGGGCTTACCCATGTTCAACGGCGAAGAGCTGATGCACTTCCTCGGCATGGCCGACTACCTGGCCGTGAACGATTATGAAGCGCAAATGATGCAGGAAAAAACTGGTCAGACTGTTGAAGCGCTGGCCAAACAGGTCAAGGCACTCATCATCACGCGCGGAGCAGAAGGCTCGTCCATTCATGCCGATGGTCAACGCTTCGATATCCCCTGCGTTGAAGCAGAAGCAGTACTCGATCCCACCGGCTGCGGCGATGCCTATCGTGCCGGTCTCGTTTACGGTATCCAGCACAGCTGGGATTGGCAGCGCACCGGGCAACTGGCCTCGGTCATGGGCTCGATCAAGATCGCCAGCCGCGGCGGCCAGAACCATACGCCGACGCAGGAAGACATTGCAGCCCGTTACCGCAAGGCATTCGGAACGGAACTGGTTTTAGCTTAGGAGAACCCTCATGACTACGTATTTACGCATCCTCATCGTACTGTGCCTCGGCGCATTGCTCGCGGCCTGCGCCAGCAGCAATTCCGGCGGCGCGTATACGCGCGGTCAGACGCGGCAAGTACAAACCGTCAAGATGGGCGTGGTCGAGAGCGTACGTCTGGTGAAAATCGAAGGCACCGGCAGCCCGGTCGGGACTGGCACAGGCGCTGTTGTAGGTGGCATTGCAGGCAACTCCATGGGTGGCGGGCGCGGCCGGGCCATCACCACCGTGATCGGTGCTGTAGCCGGCGGCATTGCCGGCGCGGCAGCCGAAGAAGGCATCACTCGCAAGGATGGTCTGGAAATTACCGTACAACTGGACAAAGGCCCCATGATCGCCATCGTGCAGGAAGCGGACGAAGAGTTCCACCCGGGCGACCGTGTACGCGTACTGGAAGGCGGCGGCGTGACCCGTGTCAGTCACTGACGCTAGGGCGCTTCATCCAAGCTTCAAATAGCCGTCACCATTCTGTAACACCCGCCCCATAAAGTTGCGCCGATTATTTATCGGAGCAACTTTATGCTTGAGCAGCAAAAAGCGCTTATAGCGCAAAACGAACCCTCTTCCCTTTATTTCAGCCTCGCCCGCAGCCCTTCCGAAATCCGCGAAGCCCAAGCCTTGCGTTATCGCGTTTTTGCAGAAGAAATGGGCGCGCAATTGCCCGGGAAGGAACGGCTGGATCGCGACGGCTTTGATCCGTTCTGCGACCATCTGCTGGTACGCGACCGCGAAAACGGCAAGGTTGTCGGCACCTACCGCATTCTCAGCCCAGAAATGGCAAATGAAGCCGGCGGCTATTACTCCGCAGGCGAATTCGATCTGAGCCGCCTGGAACCGCTCTTCGACCGCACCGTGGAGGTCGGTCGCGCCTGCGTGCATCCGGATTACCGCAACGGCACTACCATTGCTCTGCTCTGGGCCGGACTGGCGCGCTATATGTTGCTGAATCGCTACGATTACCTGATCGGCTGCGCCAGCATCAGCATGGCGGACGGTGGACACCTCGCTGCCAGCCTCTATAATAGGTTGAAGAATGAATACCTCGCCCCGGCCGAATACCGTGTCTTCCCCCGTTGCCCATTACCCCTCGACGCATTGCAAAATGTTATCGATGCGCCTTGCCCCGCGCTGGTCAAAGGCTACCTGCGCCTTGGAGCTTACGTGTGTGGCGATCCGGCATGGGATCCCAATTTCAACACCGCGGACTTGCTGGTAATGCTGCCGATCTCGCGCATGAACCGGCGGTACGCCGAACATTTCCTCAAGCGGCCTTGAACCGAGCGCGCACCCCTTTACCTACGCAAATCTGGCGGCTGTCGCGGCTGGGATGGCATGTGCTGCAGGGGGTGGCGATCGCAGCCTTCATTCTCCCGCGCCTCACGAGTGAGCAACGGGAGCAGCGCATTCGATTATGGTCCGCAGGCATACTCGACATTCTGCATATCCATGTCGTAGTACGTGGGAGCGCTCCGGATCCCGGCACAGCCAGGACCGTGTTCGTTGCCAACCATATTTCGTGGATCGATATCTGGGCCTTGAAACATTTGCATCCGATACGTTTCGTGGCGAAATCGGAAATACTCGACTGGCCTGTCATCGGTTGGCTCGCGCAAAAAGGGGATACCTTGTTCATCAGCCGCGAGAAACGCCGTGACACCGGGCGCATGATGAAAAGCGTGGAGCAGGCACTGGCACGAGGCGAATGCCTGTGCTTCTTCCCGGAAGGGACAACCACCGACGGCACCGAGCTGAAGCCCTTCAAACCCAGTCTGTTCCAGGCTGCTATCAATGCTGGCGCCACCATCTGGCCGCTGGCGATTCATTACCCCGATGCGGCGGGCGGCATCAATACGGAAGTGGCTTATTGCGGAGATATCACCATGTGGCAATCGTTGCGGGCAATTCTGCGACAACCCCACATCGTGATCGAGCTGTCGTTCTGCGAACCGCTTTCCGCCTCGAACGCAGAGCGGCGGGAACTGGCGCAGCAGTCTAGACAGGCCATTGCTTCCCGATTGCCTCTTGCGCCGCACAAGGCACCTGGAACAAGCGCCGATCTTCCAGGCGCAGCGCACTAAGCTGCCCACCCCACAGACAGCCCGTATCGAGCGCGATCAGGTTATCGCGCAACACCAGGCCAAGCGCCGACCAGTGGCCGACTACCAGCGTCTTGTCGGCCGCCTTGCGTCCCGGCACCTCAAACCAGGGCATCAGGCCGGCGGGGATCTTGTCCGGCTCGCCCTTGAAACGAAAATCCATTTCGCCCTCGGCACTGCACACGCGTAAGCGCGTCAAGGCATTGGTGATGATGCGCAGCCGGTCCATGCCTTGCAGGCCATCTTCCCAACGATTCGGCTGATTGCCATACATGTGCTTGAAGAAATCGCGGTAATTGCTGCTGCGCAATGCCGCCTCGACCTCCTGCGCCAGTTCGAGAACCTGTTCGCCCTCCCATTGCGGCAACAGCCCGGCATGTATCATCAGGTACTCGTCTTCGCCATAAGCCAAAGACTGATGGCGCAGCCAGGTCAATAATTCATCCCGGTCGGGCGCCGTCAATAACGGCTCAAGGGTATCGCTGCGATGTGCTTCGACAAATCCTTCTGCAACGGCCAGCGCGTGCAGATCGTGATTGCCGAGAACAACCCGCAGCGCGGCTTCGTGCTGCCTCGCCCAACGCAATACTGCGAGAGAATCCGGACCTCGATTGATAAGGTCTCCGACCAGCCACAACTGGTCGCGCGAAGAACTGAAGCCTATCTCTTCCAGCAAATCGCTGAATGAAGCAAAGCAGCCTTGAATATCACCTACCGCGTAAGTTGCCATGGATCCGACTCAATAAAAAAGCCCGCTATGCAGCGGGCCCGAAATCTTCATTACTTGGCAGGCGCCGGAGCAGCAGCTTCTGCAGGGGTGGCGGCTTCCGGTGCAGCCGCGGCCTCAGGTGCTGCAGGAGGCTCCGGAGCCGTGAAGCTGGCACCAGATTTATTCGCCATGTACGCCACCGCGCTCGCCACCTCAAAATCGCTCAGGTCAGCGCTGCCGCCACGCGCCGGCATCTGACGGATGCCTTCAATCGCATGCTTGACCAGGGTCTCGTAGCCTTGGCCGATACGCGGGCTCCACGCACCGTTGTCGCCAATTTTCGGAGAACCGAGTGCGCCGGATGCGTGACATGCAGCACAAATTTCCTGCGTGACCTGCTCGCCGCTCTTTTGCTCGCGTGGACCACTGCCGCTCTCGGAAAGGTTGACCTGCGCAACCGGCTTGATGCGCTCGACGACAGCAGCGTCAGCAGCACTCGTATCCCCATCCTCGATATGCGTGGCCTGGATGCCTACCATCATTTTATAGATCAGGAAAAACACCAAAGCCGGTGCAAAAAGCCCTCCGAGTAAAGCAAGAACAAATTGCCTGACTGTGGTTTTGGGAAATTCGTGATGCGTGCTCATGGCGTTCATTCCTAAAAGATGGGGTAAAAAATGTTCGATTATACTGATATCCCCGCAGCCGGACAAAGCACAGTGGCAAGGCATTTGCTATAATTTGGTCAGGCGCCCGTAGCTCAGTTGGATAGAGTATTGGTTTCCGAAGCCAAGGGTCACTGGTTCGAATCCAGTCGGGCGCGCCATCATTCCACGACAACACTCATCCACCCCCTCCAGGGTTGAGCTATCTTCACCACATGGCAAGTATCGTTAATCGCCATCCGCTCGCCTTCGAGCAAAATACTCACCGCTCTTTAATCCACAATCCAAAACCAGTTTTTTTCATTGAGCATTTATCAGAAACTAGAATGACTGCGCGCTAACCAGAATAAACTGTTAATGATGGCTCATCGGCATTCTCGAAAAATCCATAGTCTCGCTTGTCGAATCGCCTTGCTGTATCTGGCAACCGGCTTTATCTGGATCATGGCAAGTGACGCTTTGCTGTCAGTGACTGTTTCCGACCTGGACCAATTCGAACATATCAGCACATACAAAGGATTTGCCTTTGTATTGGTGACCGCCGCACTTCTGTATCTTCTGATAAGAAATACCTTTCGCGAACAGAGAAAGCTCGAGCAGTCGCTCATCCTGAGCGAAGAGCGCTGGAAATTCGCGCTGGAGGGAGCGGGCGAGGGCGTATGGGACTGGAACCTGGAAACCGACGAAGTATTCCGATCCGGCCAATGGTTCAAGATTTACGGCTATTCCCAGGAGGATATGGGCGTTACTGCGGCAGACGGACGCCAGCTCATGCATCAGGAGGATGTGTCGCGTGCATCCGAAGAGATGAATGCGCACCTCGAAGGCAAAACGCCGATCTACTCTTCAGAATACCGATTGCGTTGCAAAGACGGCTCGTGGAAATGGATACTCAGCCGAGGCATGATCGTCAGCAGGTGCTCGGCGGGGAAACCCATCCGTATGATCGGCACGCATACCGACATCAGCGAGCGCAAGCGCTCCGAGGAGGAAATTTTCCGTCTCGCGCACTACGACAAAGTCACCGGCTTGGCTAATCGGGTTCTTTTCCATGACACCCTCCAGCAGAACATCGAAATCACCAAGCGCTCCGGCACCTCCCTGGCGCTGATGTATCTGGATCTCGACCGCTTCAAGGAAATCAACGACACCTTGGGGCATGATGTCGGCGACCTGCTATTGAGAAGCGTCGCGGATCGCTTGCGAGGCTGTGTCCGGACATCCGACATCGTAGCTCGCCTGGGAGGCGACGAATTCACTATCCTGCTCACCAATCAGCACAACCCGGCTGACGTCGAGCATATTGCACAGGAAGTGCTGCGCCAGCTTTCCCAGCCCTTCCGTCTTGGCTCGGAAGAGTTGTATGTGAGCGCCAGCATTGGGATCACCGTAGCGCCGGAGGATGCCTCCGATGCCGAAACCTTGCTGAAAAACGCCGACCAGGCCATGTATGCCGCGAAAGGGCTCGGCGGGAACTGCTTTCACTTCTTCACTCCTTCCATGCAGGAAGCCTCGCTGAGGCGCATGCATATCACGGCAGATTTGCGAATCGCCATCGCTCAGGATCAATTCGAGCTGCACTACCAGCCCATCGTGGAGCTTGCCACGGGCAGCATCAATAAGGCAGAAGCATTGATCCGCTGGAAGCACCCGTCCAATGGACTGGTTAGCCCAGCAGAGTTTATTCCCATCGCCGAGGAAAAAGGGCTGATCGTGGAGATCGGCGATCAGATATTCGTCAAGGCAGCCGACCAGGTGTTGCGATGGAGACGGCAATTGCCAGGCTTCCAGCTAAGCATCAATAAATCCCCGGTCCAGCTTAAACAGACGAGAGCCGACCGCATGGATTGGTTGGGCTATTTGCACTCCTTAAAGCTGGGAGGGGATGCTATCGTCATCGAAATTACCGAAGGCGTGTTGCTGGATGCCAACGACACCGTGATATCTCGACTCAATCGTTTCCATCAGGCAGGCATACAGATTGCCATCGATGACTTTGGTACGGGCTATTCCTCATTGGCCTACATCAAGAAATTCCACGTCAGCTTTGTCAAGATCGACCAGTCATTCACTAAGGGGCTAAAGCCTGGAGCGGATGACCTGGCCTTGTGCGAAGCCATTATCGTCATGGCGCATACATTAGGTATGAAAGTAATTGCAGAGGGTGTCGAGACCGAACAGCAACATGCGCTATTGCTTGAGGCCGGCTGCGATTACGGACAAGGCTATTTTTACTCCCAGCCATTGCCGGTAGATCAATTCGAGAACTTCCTGTTTTCTGGCACGAGCGAGCGGATAGCGTCTTCAGTTCAATAGCATCCTTTCTTTTCACCCCCCGCATGGTTTGGCAATCCATTTACGATGGATCATCATCCTCGAGAAGTCCCTGCGGCTGAGCTTCAGTTTTGACCGGATGAAATGTCAGCAACCTGTATTAATTCGCGCTCCCTCAAGGTTTTCCATCTTGTAGCCAGGGTTGGTAAGTGCTAGTCTTCTCTCGGGTTACCCTGTAAAAATACTTTTAAAACAATCTGTTTTGTGGAAACAAAGGGGATGCGATTGCAAGGTTTTCTGGATTGGTTCGCCATTATTGACCCCGCTCCAATCGGAGAAACCTTCAATTGGGCGCCAGGAATCCTTTTCCTCTACGCGCTCTCCCATCTTCTGATCATCCTTTCCTGTTACTCCATCCCTGCCGCTTTCGCCTATTTCGTCTGGTTCCGCAAGGATCTGCAGCATCGCTGGATATTCCTGGTTTTTGGCATATTCATTCTGGCGTACGGCATGACGCATCTGCTTTCGCTGATCCTGCTCTGGAAACCGATGATCTGGCTGGATATTGCCGTCAAGCTATTTACTGCTGCCATTTCGGTCGCCACCGCGTACATGGTTGTGAAAATCACACCGCATGCGTTGAAAATTCCCAACCCCACGCAGCTCGCGACAGAGGTGGAGGAAGAAATCCAGGAGCGGCGCGAAGCTTACGTCGCGCTGAAAACCACGGAGATTTCCCTGCGCGAATCGCGCGAGCAATTGCGCAAGGCCAACATGGAGCTGGAGGCCCGCGTCGAGTCGCGCACCCATGAGCTGGCACGGCAAACCGCCGTACTGCGCCGCATCATCGACTCCATCCCCGACCTGATCATTCTAAAGGACACCAACAGCGCCTACTTGGGCAGCAACAAGGCCTTTGAGGAGTTTACCGGCAAGTCCGAGCAGGACCAGATAGGCAAAACCGATTACGATCTATTCGATTCCAACCTCGCCGTCACCTTCCGCAGCCTTGACCGGCAGATTCTGGAAACCGGTCAAACGCATAGCCAGGAAGAATGGGTCACCTACCCGGATGGCCACAAGGCCCTACTCAGCACCGTCAAGACGCCTTTTTACGGACCGGACGGGGAGGTGCTCGGGCTGGTCGGCATCAGCCGCGACATCACTGATCGCGTCGAAGCCGAGAACTCCTTGCGCCAGGCCGCCACGGTGTTCGAGAGCACGCGTGAGGGGGTAATGATCACCACTGCCGACAAACGCATTCTGATGGTCAACCGGGCCTTTACCGAGCTGTTGGGATATACCGAGGCGGAAGTGCTCGGAAAATCCACCGACATGCTGCAGTCTCCGCGCCATGACAAGGAGTTTTTCCGCCGTATGTGGACGGAAATCAAGACCATAGGGCATTGGCAAGGCGAAGTATGGAACCGGCGCAAGAGTGGCGACGAGTTTCCGCAATTGCTCAGCCTCAGCACAGTAAAAGACAACGAAGGCAAGGTGACGCAGTACGTCAGCGTGTTCACCGATATTTCCAAGATCAAGCAAACCGAGGCCGAGCTGGAGTTTCTCGCACACCACGATCCGCTCACCCGCCTGCCCAACCGTCGCCTGCTGCTCGCGCGCATCCGCCACGCCATCGACATTGTAAATCGCGATGGCGGCATGCTGGCCTTGCTGATGCTGGACCTGGACCGCTTCAAGGACGTCAACGACAGTTTCGGCCATGCCACCGGAGACGAATTACTGCAGCAGGTAGCCGACCGCCTGACCAAACGCCTGCGCACCGTCGATACGCTGACCAGGCTCGGCGGCGACGAGTTCACGGTATTGCTGCAAGGCATTACCAACCGCGAAGATGCCGGCCGTGTCGCCAGCGAAATCGTCACCATGCTGGGCGAGCCATGGTTTCTTTCCAACGGCTTCGAGGTGCGCATCGGCTCTAGTGTCGGCATCACGCTTTTCCCGGATCACTGCACCACTGCCGAGGAAATGCTGCAACAGGCAGACACCGCGCTGTATCAAGCCAAAGAGGAGGGCCGCGGCCGCTTCAAATACTTCTCGGAAGATCTCACCCTGGCGGCACGTGAGCGTATCGCACTCGAGGCTGCCTTGCGTCGGGCCATTACCGAAAACGAACTGCGTGTGTTTTACCAACCGCAAATCGACATCGCGACCGGCGACATGGTCGGCGCCGAAGCCCTGTTGCGCTGGCAGCATCCGGAGGAGGGAATGATGCTGCCCAGCCGCTATATTGCCGTCGCCGAGGAAACCGGATTGATCGGCGCGATCGGCGACTGGGTGCTCAACGAAACCTGCCGGCAAGGCAGGGCATGGCTAGATGCTGGCTACAGTCCTATCACGCTGGCCGTCAATCTCTCTCCCCAGCAGTTCCACCACAAGGACATCACCGCTTCAGTTACCCAGGCGCTGGAGAAAAGCGGATTCCCGGCCAGCCATCTGGAGCTCGAGCTGACCGAGACCATATTGATCAAGCGCGAACAGGATGCCGTCGAGAAAATGCATCTGCTGCGTGCCCAGGGCATCCGGCTCGCCATCGACGACTTCGGCACTGGCTACTCCTCGCTGTCCTATCTCAAGCGTTTCCCGCTTGATGTGCTGAAAATCGACAAAAGCTTTGTCGATGATATTCCGGAAAAACGGGATGACATGGAAATTGCCAATACGGTGATTGCGATTGGTCATACACTCGGGTTCAAGGTGCTGGCGGAAGGGGTAGAAACAGTCGAGCAACTGGAGTTTCTGAAGGCTCAGGGCTGCGATCTCTATCAGGGTTTCCTGATGAGTCAGCCACTGCCCGCGGCGGAGTTCGAAAAATTTCTACATAAAAAAACAGCCCCGTGAAGGGCTGTTTTTCGTCGCCAATTTCTTAACTAAGCTTGCCGTGGCATTGCTTGTATTTCTTGCCCGAACCGCAAGGGCAAGGATCGTTGCGGCCGATCTTGACGCCAGGACGCTCGAACGGCTCCGCTCTGGCCTCTTCTCCTTCGGCAGCCTCTTCACCAGCCAGCGCCTCTTCATAATCGGCATGCTGGTAGCGCACGTTTTCCAGTTCGGTCGGTTTTTCCACCTCTTCCAAGTCGTCCTGGCTCTTGATCTGCACCATCATCGTGACTTGCGTGACCTCGCGCTTCACGACATCGAGCAGATTGGAGAACAGTTCGAACGCCTCGCGCTTGTATTCCTGTTTGGGATTCTTCTGCGCGTATGAACGCAGATGGATGCCCTGGCGCAGGTGATCCAGCGCCGCGAGGTGCTCGCGCCAATGGTTATCCAGGCTTTGCAGCATCACGGCACGCTCGAACTGGTGCATGACATCCGCGCCGGCCTGGGTGATTTTTGTCTGATAGGCTTCTTCGGCGGCCGCAGCGACGCGCTCGCTCAGCGTTTCCTCGTGCAGGTCCGGTTCTTTCTCCAGCCATGCCTGAATCGGCAGTTCGAGGCCGATTTCAGCTTGCAAGGATTTTTCCAGAGCCGGAACATCCCACTGCTCTTCCATGCTGCCCGGCGGGATATGTTCCGCAATCAGCTCCGCGATTACATCGTTGCGCATCGCGACGATGGTTTCCTCGATGTTCGCAGCTTCCAGAAGTTCATTGCGTTGCTGGTAGATCACCTTGCGCTGATCGTTGGCGACGTCATCGTATTCGAGCAATTGCTTGCGGATATCGAAGTTGCGGCCTTCCACCTTGCGCTGAGCGTTTTCTATGGCGCGCGTGACCCATGGGTGCTCGATTGCTTCGCCGTCCGGCATATTGAGCTTTTCCATGATTGCTGCGACGCGATCGCCGGCAAATATGCGCAGCAACTGGTCTTCCAGCGACAGGTAGAAACGGCTGGAGCCGGGATCGCCCTGACGGCCGGCACGGCCGCGCAGCTGATTGTCGACGCGGCGTGACTCATGGCGCTCGGTGCCGATGATATGCAGGCCACCGGAAACCAGCACCTGCTCATGGACTTTCTGCCACTCCGTCCTGACTTCGGAAGTGCGCTCGGCCTTCTGCTCGGCTGCAAGTGTTTCATCAGATTCAATGGCAAGCAAATCCGCTTCCGGGTTACCGCCCAACACGATGTCGGTACCGCGACCTGCCATGTTGGTGGCGATGGTAATCATGTTCGGCCGACCGGCCTGCGCGATGATATGTGCTTCGCGCTCGTGCTGCTTGGCGTTCAGCACTTGATGCGACAGACCTTCCTTGTCCAGCAGTGCGGAAATCAGCTCGGAATTCTCGATGGAAGTCGTACCCACCAGTACCGGCTGCTGGCGCGTCTGGCATTCCTTGATGTCGTCGATGACGGCCTGGTACTTCTCGCGCGAAGTCCGATAGACCTTGTCCATCATGTCCTTGCGCACCATCGGATTGTTGGTCGGAATGACCACCGTTTCCAGGCCATAGATGGAGTTGAATTCGAACGCCTCGGTGTCGGCCGTACCGGTCATGCCGGCGAGCTTGCCATACATACGGAAGTAATTCTGGAAAGTGATCGACGCCAGCGTCTGGTTTTCCTTCTGAATCGCCACGCCTTCCTTGGCTTCCACCGCCTGATGCAAGCCGTCGGACCAGCGTCGCCCAGTCATCATGCGGCCGGTGAATTCATCGACGATGACGACTTCGCCGTCGCGCACGACGTAGTGCTGGTCGCGAAGGAACAGCGACTGTGCGCGCAAGCTGGCGTAAAGGTGATGCACCAGCGTGATGTTGGCGGCATCGTACAGGCTGCCGGAGGTCAGCAGACCGGCTTCCATCAACAGATTCTCGGCGTTTTCATGACCTTGTTCGGACATGATGACCTGTTGCGACTTTTCGTCCACCCAGTAATCGCCTTCGCCGTCCTCGGTTTGCTGGCGAACAAGCTTGAGCGCAACCGCGTTGATGGCGGTGTACAGCTGCACACTGTCTTCAGCCTGACCGGAAATGATCAGCGGCGTACGCGCTTCGTCGATAAGAATGGAGTCCACTTCGTCGACCACGGCATAATTCAGGGCGCGCTGCACGCGCTCTTCCAGCGAGTAGACCATGTTGTCGCGCAGGTAATCGAAACCGAATTCGTTGTTGGTGCCGTAAGTAATATCCGCGGCATAAGCCTTCTGCTTCTCATCATGCGGCATCTGCGACAGATTGACGCCATAGCTCAGGCCGAGGAAGTTATAGAGCTTGCCCATCCATGCAGCATCGCGGCTGGCGAGATAGTCGTTCACCGTCACTACATGCACGCCCTTGCCGGCCAGCGCATTCAGGTACACAGGCAGCGTTCCCACCAGCGTCTTGCCTTCACCGGTACGCATTTCGGCGATCTTGCCGTAATGCAGCACCATGCCGCCGATCAGCTGCACGTCGAAGTGGCGCATACCCAGTGCGCGACGACCGCCTTCGCGTACCACGGCAAACGCTTCCGGCAACAGCTTGTCGAGCGATTCGCCGTTCTGGTAGCGCTGCTTGAACTCCTCGGTCTTGCCGCGCAACTGCTCGTCGGTGAGCGCCTGCATCGCCGGCTCCAGCACGTTGATATCGCGTACGACCAGGCTGTATTGCTTGACCAGCCGCTCATTGCGGCTACCGAAAAACTTCTTGAATAAGGTGGATAGCATAAAAGGATATCGATTTCCCGCCGTAGCGGAACATTTTAAGAATTGAAGTGGATGATATGACCGAAAATTAGCCGTTATTGTTCTTCAGGTATTTACGCGGGTCCAGAGGAACGCCATTGAGGCGGACTTCGTAATGCAGGTGAGGGCCGGTAGAGCGCCCTGTGCTACCGACCGTGGCAATCGGCTGCCCTTTGCTTACGCGATCTCCGACCTTGACCAGAAAGCTGGATACATGCGCATAACGCGTATCGAGGCCAAAACCATGATCTACGCGGACGATATTACCATAATCCGGCGCTCTTTCCGCCTGGGTGACGATACCATCGGCCGCCGCATGAATCGGCGAACCTGAGTCCGCCATGAAATCCAGGCCCTTGTGAAATGCTTTCTGGCCGGTAAATGGATCTGGGCGCCAACCGTAGCTGGAAGAATTGTAGCCGGCACTGACCGGGGCACCAGACGGGAAGGTGGTCTTTTTCAGGTTCTGCTGCAACAGATGCATGCCGATGGCATCGAAACGCTCGGTGCGTTCCTGCACATCCACCAGCAACTGCGCTATCTGACTATCGATTTCAACAGCGGAAACCGGCTCCGCTTGCTCGAGAGGGCCGCCCTGGGCTGGAGGGGTATCGACCTTGATATCCTTGACCCCTGCCATCTCGGCCAGCCGTGCGCTCAGCGCATCCAGCCGCATGATGCGTGCCTGGATTTCACCCAGCTGCTGGGCCAAGGCATTCATGTGCTGCTGTTGATTGTGGCGAACGGCATTAAGCAACCGCACGGGCAGCAATTCATTGACACCATGGTTCTCGCTGCTGGGCTGTGGCAGAATAAGCGCGGCGGTGATCAATGGCGGCACGCTGAGCAGGACGAGCAGCAACAGCAAAAACTGTGGCAATGACAATGTCCTGGCTTTCGCCATATTGTTCGATACGAAAATGATATTCACACTTTCCCCTTTACCAGGATTTGCCGCTCGCAGCCGCGCTCCCCGCGTCGTGCTGCCGAGCAAACCCTCGGATTCCCGTCATGCGGCGCATTAACGCGCTCTTCAAGGACAATGCCGAGCTTCACGCCTTGACGGACGAAGCCAGAAAACTCACCGGCCTGCAAAAAATCTGGGAGGGAATCGTGCCTGCGGCACTGCAACCCCACACCCGGGCAGGAGGCGTCAAGCATCGCCGTATCACGGTTTTCGCCGATAACGGCGCCATCGCCGCCAAGCTCAAACTGCTCTCGCCAAACCTGTTAAAAAACTTGCAAAACAAGGGGGTTGAAGTTACTTCAATTCGCATTGAAGTGCAAGTCCAATCTCAGCGCCGCGCCGCGCCGCATGTGGCACGCGAGATCAGCAGCAAGGCGGCCGCCAGCCTGGCCGATTTCGCGGAAAACCTGCCCGACTCGCCGCTGCGTCAGGTATTGCAGCGCCTCGCCGGAAGACGCTGAAGCATGGAGTGGCCGCTGTATCTCGCTACCGGTTTTTGCGGCGGCCTGCTCTCCGGCATGTTCGGTGTCGGCGGCGGTATCATCGTCGTACCCATCCTCGCAATGCTGTTCGCCAGCCTGCATTTTCCGCCGGATCACATCATGCATCTGGCGATAGGCACTTCGCTCGCCACGATTATCGTCAACTCGATTTCCTCGACCCGGGCACATCATCGGCATGCGAACGTCAACTGGACCATTTTCCGCGCTATGGCCCCAGCTGGTATCCTGGGCGCGATCTTCGCCACCTGGCTGGCATCGCGCATCCACAGCGACGGACTGCAACTGCTGTTTGCAATTTTCGAATGCGCGATTGCGCTGCATTTGTTCCTGGGCCGGCTGCCGCACAAACACCGGGAGTTCACCTGGAAGCCCGGGCTTTATGCGTTCGGCGGCACGGTGGGAGCGTTCTCCAGCCTGCTCGGCATTGGCGGCGGCACCGTCGCCGTGCCTTTCCTCATCTACGGTACACGCGACCTGCGCGCCGCCATCGGCACCGCGGCGGCGATCGGGCTCCCGCTTTCGGTGGTCGGCACACTGGGTTATGTTATTTCGGGAACAGGAATCGAAGGCTTGCCGCCACCCAGTCTGGGCTATGTGTATTTGCCGGCCATGATCGGCATCGCTTTCGCCGGATTCTTCGGTGCCCCCTTAGGCGTAAAACTGGCGCACCGGCTGCCGGTGCATACCCTGAAGAAATGCCTTGCTGCCCTACTCTTGGTGCTGGGCCTCAAAATGGGCTGGAGCCTGCTATGAAGTTGCGGGCAACTGCGCGACGGCGTCTACGCGCGCCCTGAAAACGGCTTCGCGGATTTTTTCCGGTTGATCGAGTTGCTTGGCAATCGCTCCGGCATCGACCGCCTGTGCCGCCGCCAGGGCTCGCTGCAAATAACCGGCTTCAGGGAAAGCCCGGGCCTCGAACCCGGGGCGGCCGCGCACATCGCTTTCGCAGGCCTGCAGAAACGCTTCGAAGCGCTGTGGCTGGCGCAGGGCATCGGTATCGTGCAGCAACTGCACCACAGTGTCAGGCCGCATCTCCAGCGCGCGATACGCCTTGCCGTGAAAATTGGCGGTAATCACCGCAACATCGCGGCAATCGTTAGGCACCCGCAGTCGTTTGCAGACCTCTTTCACCAGTCCCACACCGCGCTGCTCATGGCCGATATGCCGTGGCAGCATTTCGATGGGTGTCGTGCCTTTTCCCAGATCGTGCATCAGCGCGGCAAAGCGTACCGGCAAGTCAAAATTCTGCGCCGCGGCGTAGTCCACCACCAGCATCACATGCACGCCGGTATCCACCTCGGGATGATGCTGCGGCGGCTGCGGTACGCCGAACAGCCTATCCACTTCCGGCAGGATTTTTTTCAGCGCGCCGCACTGGCGCAGCACCTCGAACATGCGCGAGGGCCTGGCTTCCATCAGCCCTTTGGCCAGCTCTTGCCAGACGCGCTCGGGAATGAGCGCATCGACCTCGCCGTTTTCCACCATTTCGCACATCAAGGCCTGGGTTTCCTCGGCGACAGTGAAATCCGCAAAACGCGCGGCAAATCGCGCGAGCCGTAAAATGCGTACCGGGTCTTCGACAAATGCCGGGCCGACATGCCGCAACACGGCTGCCTTGAGGTCGTCGACCCCGCGATGCGGATCGATCAACTTGCCTTCGGAGTCGCGAGCAATCGCGTTGATGGTGAGGTCGCGCCGGGCAAGATCCTGCTCCAGCGTCACTTCCGGTGCCGCGTATACCTGAAACCCCTTGTAGCCTTTCGCTGTCTTGCGCTCGGTGCGAGCAAGCGCATACTCTTCCTGGGTTTGGGGATGCAGAAAAACGGGAAAATCCTTACCGACGGGCCGATAGCCCAAGGCCGTCATTTGCTCCGGCGTGGCACCGACGACGACGTAATCGTGATCTTTAACAGTGCGACCGAGCAACTCATCGCGCACCGCACCGCCGACGCAGTACACCTGCATCGCGCCTACTGCCCTCTTCCCGCTTTGCTGCGGAAACGCAAATAGGCGTGGCGCGGCGTGTCGTCCGCGAGATACTCGGGCACGACTGCCTCCAGCGCCATCGGCTGGATGCCGAACACCTCGGGAAACGCGCAATCGCAGACACTATCGACTTTCATCGAGTAATAGTTATCGCGGGTCATCAGCTTGACCGGCAGCAGTTCCATCGCCCACGCCTGCAAATACGAAAGGCGATCATTGAGGCCGATGATGACGCGCTTCAAGCCGAGGGTAGCGACCACGTATTGCACCAGCTGCCGCAGCGTATAGACCTTGGGGCCGCACAGCTCATAGAGCTGGCTGAAAGTAGCCGTGTTTTTCAGGCTGCCGACGAAAACACGGGCGACGTCTTCAACGAAAACCGGCTGGAAGCGAGCTTCCGGACGGGCCAACACCATCACCGGCATCCAGCGTGCCAGCGTCGCGAACAGGTTGAGGAAACTGTCGCCACGCCCGAAAATCACCGAAGGACGGAATAGCGTCACCTCCAGCGTCTCGCCCGCTGCATTCAGAACCGCCGCCTCGCCTCCGGCGCGGGAGCGCAAATAAGCGCTGGGCGCATTTTCAGAAGCATTCAATGCGCTCATCTGCAGCAGGCGCTTGACTCCGGCAGTCTGGCAGGCAGCCGCTACGCGCCGCGGGAGTTCGACATGCACCTTGTCGAAAGACGCGCGGCGCGATTCGTGCAGGATACCGATCAGGTTGATCACCGCATCGCAACCGCTGACCGCCCGTTGCAGCGCCGCCTCGAAAAAAACGTCGCACTCCTCGACCTGCACATTGGGCAGCAGGATCAGATGCTTCGCGCGCTCGCGACGGCGCGTCAGCACCTTGACCTGATAACCGGCCGCGCTCAAACGGTGCACGATGTGGCAACCCACAAATCCCGAGCCGCCCAGAACGCAGACCTTTTTTATTTTCATGAACACTTCGTCACTCCTCCGCTTG
>DATHWE010000039.1:0-10281 GCA_035460905.1 Methylophilaceae bacterium
CCGTCGGAACCGTAAAACGCATGCCCCAGGCCGGTGAGCTTGCCCAGTTTTTCGGAAAGCTCGACCACCGGTTCGTGCGTAAACCCGGCCAGCATCACGTGCTCCAGCTTTTCCAGCTGATCGCGCAGCGCAGCATTGATGCGCGGGTTACCGTGGCCGAACAGGTTGACCCACCACGAGCTCACCGCATCCAGGTAACGGTTGCCGTCAAAATCGTGCAGCCAGACGCCTTCAGCGCGGGCAATCGGCACCAGCGGCATGTCCTCCAGGTTTTTCATCTGGGTGCACGGATGCCATACCGCAGCGCGGCTTCTGTTCAGCAAGTCTTGGTTGCTCATTCAGGCTCCAGGGCCGGATAAAGATCAACAGCACGCCCATTCATCCGTTCGAGCAGAAGTTCGAGCGCATGATGGGCCTGCCGCAACTGCGGGATGCCTGCGCGTGCCTCATCGGATTCCCCGGCTCGATACATCTCCATCAGCCGGCTGCCGATGCTGTGCATATGTTCATGCGCCTGCTCGAACTGCCGCAACAGGGCATGATCGAACGTCCCTTCGCGGTCGGCATACGCGATCCATCGGCCGGTGTGGCATTTCTGCGGGTGCATGATCGGCCAATTCGGCGGGGCAGCCTCTGCGGATTGCAGACACTCTTCCATGCGTTTCATCCATTGACTACCCTCGATTTTTTTCAGCAGCGCCAGCGCATTCGCTGCGGAAAGTGGCGACTGTCCGTAAGCCGTCCACTCATGGAAGGGCCGGTAATCCTTCACCCATTGCACGAGCTGTTCGGCCGGCATCGGGCGGGCGACGCCATAACCCTGGGCTACCGCGCAGCCCATAATAAGCAGCATCAGGCCATGCTCGCGGGTTTCCACGCCTTCGGCCACCACGTCGCGGCGGAAGGCATTGGCAAGGCCCACCACGCCTTCCACAATCGCATAATCGTCCGGGTCGTCGATCATGTCGCGGACGAAACTCTGGTCGATCTTGATCGTGCTCGCAGGCAGGTGGCGCAGATGCGCCAGCGAGGAATAGCCGGTGCCGAAATCGTCGAGCGCGATGCTTACGCCCAGTGCCTCCCGACAAGCCCGGATCACATCGCTGATTGCCGACAGGTCTCCCAGCACGCTGCTCTCGAGGATCTCAAGCTCCAGGTGCCCGGCCGGGATGTCGGGATACGGTGTCAGCGCGGTTTCCAATTGGCGGAAAAAATTCTTCCATTGCAGAAAACGGGGAGAAATATTGACGCTGACCTGAATGTCCAGCCCCTCGCCTCGCCAGGCATGCATCTGCCACAGGGCCTGTTCGATCACCCAGGTGCCCAGCACGGATTCGAACGGCGTACCCTCGATCACCGGCAGGAACTGGGCAGGCGGCAATAGGCCGCGCTCCGGGTGGTTCCAGCGGATGAGCGCCTCGGCACCCAGGACTTCTCCGCTCTTCATATTGACCTTGGGCTGGTAATACAGGCAGAACTCCTCCCGTACCAAGGCCTCCTCAAGCCTGCCCAGCAGTTGGCGGCTGCTCTGGATCTGCTGGTCCTGCGCCAGGTCGAACAGGCGAAAGCGGTTACGTCCGTCCAGCTTGGCCTGATACATCGCCTGATCGGCGTGACGCAGCAGCGTATCGAGGTCGGCATCGTCCAGCGGGTAAAGCGTCACGCCGCTGCTGGCAGCGATAGTGATCGCCAGGTCATCGATCTGGTACGGCCGGGCGATGGAAACGTGGATCCTGTCCATCGCCTGCTCGGCCTGATCGATGGCGTGGATATCGCTGATCAGCAACGCAAACTCGTCCCCACCGAGGCGCGACACCGTATCCTCTTCGCGCAAGCTGGCCTTGATACGCTCGGCCACCTCGACCAGCAGGCGGTCGCCTGCCTCGTGCCCCAGCCTGTCGTTGACCTGCTTGAATCCGTCGAGGTCGAGGTAACACACCGCCAGCAGCGTCCCCTCGCGCCGGCAATGGGCAATCGCCTGGGTGAAGCGGTCGGCGAATAACGTGCGGTTGGGCAGCCTGGTCAGCACGTCGTAGTGCGCCATCAACTCCAGCGTCTGCTGCTGCAGCTTGGTCTGGGTAATATCGGAAAACAGGCTGATGTAATGCATGATGTTGCCGCGCTCGTCGCGCACCGCCGAAATCGTCAGCAGCTCGGCATACAGCTCGCCATTCTTCTTGCGGTTCCACACTTCGCCCTGCCAGTGGCCGAGGCTTTTCAAGTCCGCCCAGATGCCCGCGAAGAACTCCGGCGGATGTTTGTCGGACTGGAGCATGCTCGGTTTCTTGCCAATAACGTCTTCGCGGCTGTAGCCGGTGATTTCGCAAAAGGTCGGGTTGACTTCGACGATGGCGCCGGAAGCATCCATGATCGAAATACCTTCATGCGCGTCGCTGAACACGCGTGCGGCGAGACTGAGTTTTTCCTCCGCGCTGCGACGCAGGCCGATCTCGCGGCGCAGGCGCCAGTTCCAGTAGAGAATCGCCAGCAACAATGCCAGCCCGCCGCCGGCATAGAGCGCTATCGTCTGATGGGAAATACCGGGTTCCACGCTGAGGCCGTACCAGCGGCTGATAATCGCATCCCTTTCCGCTTGCGGGATACTTTCCAGCGCCTTGTCCAGGATAGCCACCAGCTCAGGCTCGCTGGAAACCACGGCCATCCGGTGTTCGCTGAAATAGGGAGTCACGCCGGCCACTTTCAGCCCGGCCAGGCTGCTGCGCGTGATTTCATAATTGGCGGAAGCGGTATCGCCAACATACGCATCCGCCTGGCCCGCCGAAACCGCCTTCAGCGCCAACGCGACGCTGGGTACCGCCACGATCCTGATCTGGGGATAATCGCGGCGGAGCGTTTCTTCCATGAAGTAGCCTTTGACCACGCTCACCCGCTTCCCGTGCAATCGTTCCAGATCGCCCAGATAACCCGCACCCTGCGCGGCGATAATCGCCACCGACACGCGGCTGATAGGCTGGGTAAACCGCAGATAGCGCTCGCGCTCGGGCGTCTTGACGGCAAAGGAGACCATATCCAGTTGCCCTTGCCTGGCCATATCCAGCACAGCCTGCCAAGGCTGGTCCTTGATGATCTCCATGCGCACGCCGAGCTTCGGCGCCACCAGCGCCAGCAGATCGGCCGCCATGCCTTGATATCGCCCCTTATCGTCCACCCATTCGTACGGCGCAAAATCCCGGTCGATGCCGACACGCAATACCTTGTGGGCTTGCAGCCAGGCTTTTTCGGCCGCGGTCAGCTCCAGCGCGAGTTCGGATGAAGGCGCGTCTGCGGCGTAGGCGGTCAAAGGAATGCAACACTCCAGCAGCAGAAAAATCCAGCAGGCAAATGCTCTGAGCATTGAAGACGCCGAGTATGACGGAGCCCCGATTATACTGAAGCCCACCTTCGTATTGCCAATATTTCCCCAGCCTCGCCGCAGCTCGGCCGACCTCCGCAAGCAGCCAAGGAATCGATTGCAAGCAAGGACTTATTTCACTACAGTGAAAGCGTCGCCTGCTAAAAAATGTGGCTTATGGTTCCCATAAAAAGACCAGGTTCGCCCAGCCTTTCCATCACCATCGCCCGTTTATTCAAATTAACGGCATTAGCAGTCGTTTATTATTTTATAGCGCGCTGGAGCCTGCAGTTCTTCACGCTCGAAGGTACGCATGCCTCGCCGATCTGGCCCCCGTCCGGCATTGCGCTGGCAGCCATGCTGTTGCTGGGCCACAGGATCTGGCCGGCCATCCTGGTGGGAGCCTTTACCGCCAACCTGTTCACATTCACTGCCCAGCACGAGATTACCCTGGCCGCCGCCGGCCTTTTCCTGGTGATCGCCACCGGCAATACGCTGGAGGCGCTGGCCGGATTTCATCTTTCGCGCAAGCTGGGGATCGCTCAGCACCCTTTGACGCAACCGCTGCATATTTTCAAATTCGTGATGATCGCCTTGTCCGTCTGCACCATCGGCGCAAGCGCGGGCACGGCCAGCCTGGTGCTGGGCGGACTTTCGCCGGATGCCTCAGTATGGTCGATATGGCTTAACTGGTGGCTGGGCGATGTCGGCGGCATCCTGGTATTCCTGCCGCTCATCATCATCTGGCTCGAGAAAGATCGCTCTTCACTCCCCGCCGAATTCGGCGCCCTTGCACGCTGGGTCGCGATGCTGGCGGGCTTCGCCACGCTGAGCCTGCTGATTTTCAATGGCACATTTTCAGCGGGAAACCTCCATCGGCCGCTGCTTTACCTGTGCATCCCTTATCTTGCATGGATCGCATACAGATGCGGCCGGCATGGCGTTTCGGTGGCGATCATGCTGTTCTCCACCATTGCCGTATGGGCGACAGCGCAGGGCCTTGGTCCCTTCGTTACGGGCGAGCTCAACAGCTCGCTGCTATCCCTGGTCGGCTTCGTCGTTCTTTTCAGCGTTACCGGCCTGTTGCTGGCAGCGGACGCCTCCCAACACACCGAATCTGGCAAGCGTCCTGATACGGTGAATGAAATTGGCATTCATTGGCTTACCCTCATGCTCGCGCTGGGACTGACCATTTTTGCGTGGCATATGATTTCCAGCGATACCGAGAAATCGGCGCAGATCCGCTTTGCTTCCGCTGTCAAGGAAATCCATGTCAGAACGCTGGAGCAGATCACCCACCTGGAAGAGCTCCTGAGCAGCAGCGCGGCGGTGTTTGCCGCTTCGGAAGAGGTAACCCGAGATGAGTGGCGGGAATTCATGCAGCAGCTCGAAGTCGAGAAACGCGTGCCGCGCATCCAGTCCATTTCTTTTGAGGCCTGGATTCCCACAACGGCAAAAAAATCCCATGTTGCCGACATCCGGGCGGAGGGCTATGCGAATTACGACATCTGGCCGGCAGGCGACCGCGAGGCTTACCTGCCCATCACTTATATCGAGCCCTTCAACGCAAGGAACCAGCATGCGCTCGGATTCGACGTATATTCAGACGCCACGCGTCGCGCGGCGATAGCTTCCGCCATCGACACCGGGAAAACGGCCATTACGGGGAAAATGCAACTGGTGCAGGACACGGCGATCGAGGCCGTTTCTTTCATCATCTTCGTACCGATTTATCGTCACGGCGCGCCAGTCGCCACCGTGGCCGAGCGGCAGTCGGGCATGTACGGGATGGTCAGCAGCGGCTTCCGCATGCATGAACTGATGGAAAGCGTACTCGGCAAGAATCCGATGATAGGGATGGAAGTTTTTGACGGCCTGAAGACAACTGAATCATCGCTTATGTATGCCAGCCCGGCGCTTGCCCGATTGCCTGCCGGCAGCCTGCCGCTGACCAGCGTGACTCCCATGGAGCTCAGCAATCATGCCTGGACGTTGCGCGCGACGTCGCTGCCCGCCTTCACCGCCACGATTGATCGCCAGAAGGCGCAGATTGTCCTGATCGCCGGCTTCCTGATAAGCCTGCTGCTTTTTATCGTGGTGCGCGCCTTGGCGGTAACGCGTGAAAGCGCACTGGCGCTGGCTACGCATATGACGGACGCATTGCGCGACTCCGAATCCAGGCTGCGCATGCTGAATGCCCGGATGGAGCTGGCGACGGAAGCCGGCGGCATCGGCGTCTGGGATTGGGACATACAGGCGGACACGCTGACCTGGGATGACCGGATGTACCAGATATACCATCTGCCACCCGGCAAGACGGAGAAGGACAATTATCAAATGTGGCACCAGCGGGTACATCCGGAGGATGCCGGCTGGCTCGACCATGAGCTCGCCGAAACCGTCGCCGGCAGAAAGCTGTACGCCCCTGAGTTCAGGATCGTGCTGGACGACGGCAGCGTACGCAGAATCAAGGCCAATGCGCAGGTCGTGCGCGACGCCGCCGGACGGCCGCGCCACATGGTGGGCATCAACCTCGACGTCACCGAACTGCGCCAGGCCGAGGAATCGCTGCGCGCGAGCGAGGAACGCTTTCGCAGCATTTTCGAGCATGCACCCATCGGCATGGCGATGTTTTCCACCGATGGCCGCTGGCTCAGCGTCAACAACGCTGCGTGTGACATCCTCGGTTACGACAGGGCCGAGCTGGAGTGCATGACCTTCCAGGAAGTCACCTTTCCAGACGACCTGGAGGACAACCTGGCCAACGTACAGTTGCTGCTGGAAGGAAGGATACATTCCTATCAGCTGGAAAAACGCTATATGCGCAAGGATAAGCGGCTGGCCTGGGTACTGATAACCGTGACCCTGCTGCACGACGGCGCCGGCAAGCCGCTCTATTTCATCGCGCAGATGATGAACATCATGGATCGCAAGCAGAAGGAATACGCGACCGCCGCCGCGCTGGCGGAAAAGGAAGTCCTGCTGAAAGAGGTGTATCACCGCGTCAAGAACAACCTGCAAGTCATCACCAGCCTGTTGAACCTGCAAATGCGCACCTTGCCGGAAGGGATGGCACGCACCGCGCTGAAGGAATCGTCGGAGCGCGTGCGGGCAATGTCGCTGGTGCATGAGAAGCTCTACCAGTCCAGCGATCTCTCCTCCATCGCGCTCAATGATTATATCGAGGACATGTGCCGCCAGCTTGGCGCATTTGCCGCCGCCGACGAGCGCGGCATCGCGCTGATCACCGACGTCGAACCCATCGAAATCGGTCTCGAACTGGCCGTTCCTATTGGCCTGATATTGAATGAACTGGTTTCCAACAGCCTCAAGCACGGCTTCCCGGACGGTCATTCCGGCCAGGTACGCATCAGCCTCGCCCGCATCGCGCCGGATCGGGATACTGTCAGCCTGAAAGTGGAGGACAATGGAATCGGGCTACCGGCTGACCTCGACATTCAGGCCTCGCCTTCGCTCGGGTTAAAACTGGTCACTTCGCTGACGGCGCAGATCGACGCCAAATTCGAGATTGAATCGCGCGGCGGCACCTGCGCCAGCCTGGTGTTCCGGATACACGACCCGGTGCGCCCGCCCACCGCTACAAGCGCTTATCTGGAAAGGAACGCGTAATGCAGTCGGCAAACATCCTGATCGTCGAGGACGAATCCATCGTCGCCCTGGATCTCTCCGGACAGCTACAGGAAATGGGCTACCGGATCTGCGGGATTGCGGATAACGGCAAGGATGCCATCGCCCTGGTCGAGCAGCACCATCCGACCCTGGTGCTCATGGATATCATCATCAAAGGCGAAATGGACGGCATTGAAACCGCGCGGCACATCAGCCACCGCTATCAGACGCCCATCATTTTTCTCACTGCCTACAGCGATCCGCATACCGTGGAACGTGCCGCGCACACCGCGCCTTACGGCTACCTGACCAAGCCTTTCCAGGCCAATGAATTGCGTGCAGCCATCGAAGTCGCGCTGTACAAGGCCGGGCTGGAAAAGCGTTTGCGGGAATCCGAGCGCTGGTTCGCCACGACATTGAGCTGCGTCGCCGATGGCGTGATTGCGACGAATAAGGAAGGCCTGGTCCAATTCCTCAACCCGACGGCGGAAGCGACACTCGGCTGGAGCCTGGCGGATGCCAAGGGACGACCGGTGGAAGACATCATGAACTTGCGCAACGCGCGCACCGGCGTGCGCGAAGAAAGCCCGATTTCGCGCGCCTTGCAAACCGATGGCGTCGTCGGCCTCGAATTCGGCACCATCCTGGCTTCGCGTAACGGGCAGCAGCACCCCATCGACGATTCCGCGGCGCCCATACGCGGCGTGGACGGCAGCGTCATGGGCGCCGTCATGGCTTTCCGCGATGTCAGCGAACGCCTGGCCGTGGAGAAATCCCTGCGGCGCAGCGAAGAGCACTTCCGCAAGGCTTTCGATTTTGCCCCGGTCGGCATGGCATTGATCGGTCTGGATGGGGCGTTTCTGCAGATGAACTCGGCCCTTTGCAAGCTTCTGGGCTACGACCAGGCGGAGCTTGCGGCGATATACCAGACCGATCTGACGCACCCGGCGGACCGGAAGATCGAGCAGGGGCGGCTCGCCGAACTGCTGTCCGGCAACGTTTCGACGGTTCAGTTCGAGAAGCGCTACCTGCCAAAAAACGGCACCGACCTGTGGACACTGGTTAGCGTCTCGCTGCTGTCGCAGGGCGAGGCGCCGATGTGCTATCTCTACCAGATCCACGACCTGACCGAGAGCAAGAATTCGGAATACCAGCTTTCGCGCATGGCGCATTTCGATACGCTGACCGGTCTGGCGAACCGCTCACGGCTACTGGACGAAGCGAATGACCATATTCTGGTTGCCAAACGGCAAAACACCCGGCTGGCAATTGTTTTTCTGGATCTCGATCATTTCAAGGAAGTCAACGACAGCCTTGGACATGAGGCCGGCGATCTGCTGTTGCAGGAAGTCGGTTCCCGGCTGAAGACAGCGGTGCGCGAAACCGACTGTGTGTCGCGCTTCGGCGGCGACGAGTTCGTGCTGCTGCTGCCCAATATCCAGACGCCCGAAGACGTGTCGAGCGTGGTCAACAAGATATTGATCGACTTCAAACGACCCGTCATGCTCGAAGGGCAATCCGTCGTCATAGGCACCAGCATGGGCGTCAGCCTGTACCCGGAAGATGGCCAGGATGCCAAGACCCTGTTGCGATGCGCCGATAGCGCGCTCTACCAGGCCAAGGCGGAGGGACGGAACAATGTGCAGTTCTATCGCGCCGAACTGACCGCGCGCATCGAGCAGCGCTTCAAGCTGGAAAAAGAGTTGCGCCACGGTATCGAGCATGGCGAGTTCGAATTGTATTACCAGCCCATCATCGCCTTGAACGACAACAAGGATATCTGTGCGGAGGCGCTGATCCGCTGGCACCATCCGCAGCACGGCCTGCTGCAGCCGGACGCATTCATTCCCTTCGCCGAAGAAACCGGGCTGATCGTGCCGATAGGCGATTGGGTGATCGCCACCGCCTGCGCCGAAGCCGCGCGCTGGCAACAAGCCGGCAAGCCCATTTCGGTTTCGATCAACATCAGCGCGCGGCAATTCAAGACCGGCAATCTGGTTGAAAAGCTGACGGCGGCGCTCGCCGAAAGCGGACTTTCCCCTTCCCTGCTCTGCCTGGAAATCACCGAGCAATTCCTGCTGCACGATACCGAGCACAACATGGATTTGATTGCGGAGTTGAAAGCGATGGGATTGAAGATCGCCATCGACGATTTCGGCATCGGTTATTCGTCGCTCAGCTACTTCAAGCGCTTCGGGCCGGCGCAGATCAAGATCGACCGCTCCTTCATCAGCGGCGTGATCGATGATGCGGAGGATGCTGCCATCGTGCGGGCCATCATCGCCATGGCAAAAAGCCTGAATGTGCAACTGGTAGCAGAAGGTGTGGAGACTGTAGAACAGCTGGCATTTATCAGCAAGGAAGGCTGCGACAAGGCGCAGGGATTTCTTTATGCCTCGCCGGTGCCGGCCGCGGACTTCCGCCGCACCTGGGTGGAGGCCGCGCCTACCTGACGCCTGCTTTGCCAGGTATCAGGCTTCGTTGGGGATATATCCCGTCAATGCGCATTGCGAATGCCGCGCGACGGCAAGTTTCTTTTCCGCATGTGGCGAGCGCGGCAGCAAGGCACGTCCCAGTTCGTTGCCGTAGAGGTCGCGCTGCACCAGTTCATCGGTTTCAAAATCGAAATCCAGATACGGCGTTTCGTTCCACTTTTCCGTGAACAGGATATTGAACGGCGTATAGAGGCCGCGCTCCGGGCTGCTGGAATGCAGCGCAAACACGTATTCCGGCACCGCGTTGACTTCGAACCCGTCGTGGCAGTATTGCACCCAGACGTAATCGCCAACAATCACCAGCTTCCAGAAAGGCCGATGGTCGTAGAACTTGAGCGTGACCTTCTTGCCGGCACTGCGCAATTCCTTCAGGTAGGCAATGCTTTCGTGGATCTCGTCCAGCAGGTGGCCATAATAGTCGCGCTCCTCCGACAATGAGTCGGCGCGCATGCGGGCGCCATCGCTCATCGGATTGAGCAGCATCACGCGAATTTCACGCGCGTCCTGCAGCACCTGCCGGAACTGGCTGTCTTTATGTGCGAACGTGTCGTAACCGGTCACGGTCATGACGCAGGCCGTGCCGGATGCCGGCACCTTCTTGATCAGCAATCGCTCGCGCCAGCGCGTCACCCAGCCGTCCTTGTGGCTCGCATGAACCAGCGAAGCCAGCTTGGCGCTGTCGACGAAATCCCGGTTCTGCAATGTGCTCTTGATCGAGATGAACACTGCCACCAGCACCGCAGCCAGACAGACCTCCGTCAGGAACAGCAGGTCGGGATTGGCCGATATCATCGGCCACCAGCG
>DATHWE010000040.1:0-3570 GCA_035460905.1 Methylophilaceae bacterium
GGTTTTGTGTGCAGCCACATACTCCGTCAGACTGCGCAGCGAACCGAAAATGCGGTGATTGTCTTCGCTGTCCGCTTTCAGTTGCAGGCCGTAGCGTTTGGATACCACCAATGCGACTTCGAGGATATCGATGGAGTCGAGTCCCAGGCCATTGCCGTAGAGCGGCTCATCGGGCTGGATTTCGGCGGCGGAAACGTCAAGATTCAATGCCTGCACCATCAACTCGGCAATTTCAAGCTGTAATGCGGCTTCCTCTGCGGGCGTATATTTTTCTGTCATGACAACTCTTTGTTTGTTTAAGGTTTATATCCGGATAGCACCCATCCACCAGGCACCTTAAGGATATTTATTCTACCGCTTTTAAAACATTCGGGGTTCCAGGTGCTGGGGAACGGAGTGTATTACTGCTGGATCGTTTTTTGTATGGCCCGGTCGTGCTAATCTGCGCGCATGTATATCGTTGCAATCGCCTGGCTTTACGTCACCCTGATGATGGCTCTGACCGAGCCCAGCATCGTCGCCGGATTACTCACCTTCCTGTTTTACGGTTTGCTGCCCTGCGCCCTGCTGATCTGGATCATCGGCACGCCGCAACGCCGGCGCAACCGTTTACGCGTGATCGCCGAGCAGGAACTTGACCAGCCAGATAGATCCGATACCAAGACCGATTAAGGTGACCTGTTGCACCGTTGCGCGCAGCTCCGGGCGTTTGTGCAAGCCGGGGATAAGATCTGCGACCGCCACATAGATCATGCTCGCCGAGGCCAGGCCGAGGATAGTCGGAATCCAGTTTTGCACCGTTTGCAATGCGAAATAGGCAATCACCCCACCGACTAGCGTCGCCAGGCTGGACAGCAGGTTGAAGATGAACGCCTGACGTTTGGTGTAGCCCGAATGCAGCAGGATCAGGAAGTCGCCGACCTCCTGCGGAATCTCGTGTGCGATGATCGCCAGTGCCGTCACAGCGCCCAGCTTGAAGTCCGTCATGAACGCCGCTGCGATCAGGATACCGTCCACAAAATTATGGAAAGTGTCACCGATCATGATCATCATGCCGCTTCGGCCATGGTCGTGACCGTGATTATGGCCGTGCTCCTGCACCGGTGCAGGAGCTGCATGCGCCTCGCATTCGTCACCGTGGCAATGGCGCCAGAGCACCAGCTTTTCCAGTACGAAAAACAGCAGTATGCCGAACAGCACCGTCGCCGCCATGCTGTCCATGCTGCTGGAAAGCTCAAAGGCGTGCGGCAGGATCTCGAGGAATACCGCGCCCAGCAATGCGCCGATGGCGTAGCTGATTAGCATTGGAATCCATGCGGTGCGTGCGTTGAGCGCCACGAGGCTGGCAGCAGTGACGCTAAGCAGGCCGCCGAACAGGCTTGAAACGAGAATCCAGCTAAATACGGACATTGTTGTTATGCGAAAGTGAGAAAAATTGGATTATACGGGACGTGTCAAGTAGGGCTTAGCCAGATCAGCGAAGCCATGCGCCCGGTGCGCCCGTCGCGGCGATACGAAAAGAAACGTTCAGCTTCCGTGTAAGTACAGAAATTGCCGCCATAAATGCGCTGGACGCCCAATGCCAGCAACCGCTGGCGCGCGAGCAGGTAAATATCGGCAAGGTATTTGCCGCGGCTCTCGGTAAAGGCAAATTCACTCGCCGGATCGTGATGCAGGAAAGCTTCTCTTACCTCCGGCCCGACTTCAAAAGCCTGCGGCCCGATGGCCGGCCCTAGCCAGGCCATCATCGAGGATGTCGGAACATCCATGGCGATGATCGTTTCCTCAATCACACCATCGGCAAGGCCGCGCCATCCGGCATGTGCCACGCCTGCTACTGTACCGACATCATCACAGAGAAAAACCGGCAGGCAATCGGCGGTCATCACCGCGCAAACAGCATTCGCACGGCGCGTAATGCAGGCATCCGCGCGTGGCGCGCAGCCCGCTGTCTCGGCCATGAGCACCGCGGTGCCATGCACCTGCTCCAGCCAAACCGGCTCGCTCGGTACCAGCGTGTTCAACAGGTTGCGATTGGCGGCAACAGTATAGGCATCGTCCCCGACGTGCATGCCAAAGTTGAGGTTATCATAGGGCGCTTTGCTGAGGCCGCCCTGTCGAGTGGTCTGGATTGCCCTGACCTGGGGCGGCGCCGGCCAGTCAGGAATAATCAACGACTCGGCAAGACTCACTCGACATCCTCTTCGTCATCAAAGTCATCCTCGAATTCGTCTTCGCCGTACACTTCAAACGGGACTTCGAATTCCTCTTCATTGACGTCATCCTCGAAACGCATCGCCTCCAGCAAAGCCTTCATGTCGGCCGGCAACTCCGCCTGCCACTCCATGAATTCGCCAGTGACCGGATGGATTAGTCCGAGACGCACGGCATGCAAAGCCTGGCGTTTGAAATCCTTCAGCGCATCACGCAAGGTCTGGGACATCACCCGATGCGGCACGATGCCACGCAAGCCGTAAACCGGATCGCCCACCAGCGGCGCGCCAATGTGCTGCATGTGGACACGAATCTGGTGCGTGCGACCCGTTTCGAGTCTGCAGCGTAGATAGGTATGTACCGCAAAGCGCTCCAGCACTTCGTAATGTGTCACTGCCGGCTTGCCACCGACGCGTGTCACCGCCATTCGTGTTCGCGAGCGCGGGTCACGGCCAACCTGCGCGTCCACCGTGCCGTTCTTCCACACCTCACCCCAGACAATGGCGCGATACTCACGCTTTACTGTGCGCGCCTGCAGCTGGCGCACCAGACCGGTTTGAGCGGCGATGGTCTTGGCGACAACCAGAAGGCCACTGGTGTCCTTGTCCAGGCGATGCACGATACCGGCACGCGGCAAATCTTTCAGCTGCGGCGCATGGTGCAGCAGCGCATTGAGCAAAGTCCCCTGCCAGTTCCCGGCAGCGGGATGCACCACCATGCCGACAGATTTATTGATGACCAGAATATGTTCGTCTTCGTAAACGATATCGAGCGGTATGTCTTCGGCGAAGAAAGCACTTTCGTCTGGGCTGGGCTGCGGCTGCACCTCGACTTTCTCACCGCCCCAGACCTTCTGCTTGGCAATGGCCGACTGTCCATCGACACGTACCAGATCCTCCTTGATCCAGGCTTGCAGACGAGAACGTGAATAATCCGGCAAGAGCTTGGGCAAGGCCTGGTCGAGGCGCGATCCGGCGAGCGATTGGGGAATAACGAGGGAGATAGGCTGGGTTTGGGTCATCGGTTATAATCGGGCAAACGTCTTGGGACTAATTAAATGAAACGTAGTGTAGCCTTAATTCTTGCTCTGTTCCTTTCCGCGTGCGCCCTTTTCGGCGATCCGACGGAATTTGACGAAACAAAGAGCTGGTCGGTGCAGCGCCTGAATACCGAAGCCGAGGTCGCGATGCGAAACCGCGATTACGACAAGGCAATCGGCCTCTACGAAAAAATAAAATCACGCTATCCGCACGGCCGTTACGCACTTCAGGCCGAACTGGAAATCGCCTATGGCTTCTACAAGAAGGGTGAGGCCGCTTCAGCCATTGCCGCCGCGGATCGCTTCATCAAATTGCA
>DATHWE010000041.1:0-16520 GCA_035460905.1 Methylophilaceae bacterium
GTCAGCAGGGAGGTAATGTAGTTGTCGAAGCGCGTATAGAAGCCGCTGATGCTGAAGTTGTTTCCACCCTTGCGCCAGCGCAGTTGAAGATCCAGGCCGTTCGATTTTTCCACCGAAAGGGTGCGGTCGCCTACCTCATACTGGCCGGTGGCCGCATGCGGGCCGTTGGAGAAAAGTTCATAGTAAGTGGGTGCTCGCTCGCTATGCGAGACATTGCCCGCCAGCGACCAGGCTTTATCCAGATGGTACAAGGCGCCGCCGGAAAAGCTGGTGGGCGTGAAATCCTGGCTTTCGGCGCTGCCGAAACGCGGCGTCCCCGGATTGTTGGGGTCGTCCGGGCCGCCACCGACGGAGGAAACCTTGGTGCGCTCGACGCGGGTGCCGAAGGAAAGCTTGAGCGCGTCGTCGAATGCTGCAATCGGCCATTCCTCGAAAATATACACGGCGCGGGTATCGGTCTGCACCTTGGGAATCAGCGCTTCGTCCCCTTCCGCACTGAAATCGCTGCGATGGAACTGCAAGCCGATGACGCCATTGAGCGGGCCGATCTTGCCGTGTGAGGCTTCCAGCGAGCCCTCCCAGCCACGGTTCTCAAAGGTCGTGCCGATTTCGCCGTCGTCGATTTCCTGGTGTTCGTAGTCCACGCGCGCCAGCCGCATCTTTACGCGGTTGATTGCCTCGCCGAGGTCGCGTGCTTCACCTGCCAGATCCCAGCGCGAGCTGTTCATGTCGATGCGTACCGTTGGTTCGGCCACGGTGCCGTAATTGGAGTTGAATGTCGAAAATGAAATTCCGGCGTAACCGTGTTCCGAGGTCAGCGATGCGCCCAACGCGCCGCCATCGCTTTGCGAAGAGCTGTTGCGCAGGGTACCGCGGGGTTCGTCCGCTTGCGGATCGGTCGCGCGCAAACGCGAGGAACGAGCGTATCCCGGAATATCGAGATCGTCGGTGTCGCGGGTATAGCCGTCGGCATGGATGGCGAACAGGCCGTTGCCGGCTTCGATCAGCGCGGAAGTGCTGCGCTGCTTGTCGGCGCCGCCGATGCGGGTTTCGGCGCGGCCGCTGACGCCGGCAATGGGATCGCGCGGAATGCGGTTGTCGATGGTGTTGACCACCCCGCCGACTGCGCTGCCGCCGTATTGCAGGGCCGCAGGACCGCGTACGACGTCAATCTGCTCGACGGCCAGCGGGTCGAGCGGAACCGCGTGATCGGGGCTGAGCGAGGAGGCGTCGATCATGCCGATGCCGTTCTGCATCAGGCGGATACGGTCGCCGTCGAGTCCGCGGATCACCGGACGCGAAGCGTTGGGGCCGAAATAGCTGGAGTGGACGCCGGGCGTGCCGTTCAAGGTTTCGCCCAGCGTGCTTTCCTGCTGGCGCATCAGTTCGCGGCTGTTTAGCACCGAGACGGGCGGAACCAGTTCGTCCATCGCGCTGCCGAGCGGATTGGCGGTGACGGCCGTCGTCGGTAGTTCGATATGCATGGAGTGGTCGTGATCATCTTCCGCATGGGCTTGCTTGGCCATCACGGAAAGAGCGGCGGCAAGCGCAATGGATAAAGCACGCGCCCGTGGCGCGTCGAATAAAGAATTCATGGCAGTTCTCGCTGAAAATCAATAGTAAACGCCGGGCCTGCAGGGGCCGGTCGTAACATTTAGCCTGTCTGGCAGGCGCTTGATGCTTCAGGAGAAAACGGGAGGTGCGCGGGCGGAGTAAGCGAGAAGGTAAAACGAGTGGGCTGCGACGGGATGTGTCGCGACGATGACGTGCCCGCCAGTGACCGGCGGTAATATGAATGTCGAAGAGGGTACGGCCCCTGCCAAATTGGCGTAGGCCGCACACTGCTCACAGGCGGCGGTGCTGTGGGTCTTCTTGTCCTGCTGCTGTTCATGCGCGTCCGCATAGTGCGAGATGGCGTGCATTGCCGCGCCCTGCTGGCCGAGGCTGAACAGGAATGCAAGGGTGAAAATAAGAAGCATGCGCCGCAACATGGGCGGGATTCTAGCAGATAAGTTTGGGATATCGGCAGCTGGTGCTGAATGCAATTATTTGAAGAGGTTGGGAATTTGTTCCGGCGATAAGGGTTTGCTGAAAAGATAGCCCTGAATCTGGTCGCAGCCGAAGGCGCGCAGGTAAGCTAATTGCTCAGCCGTTTCTACCCCTTCCGCGATGATTTCCAGCTTGAGGATATGGCCGAGCTGGATGATGGCGCGGACGATTTCCTGATTGTCGGTATCTTCGCCCAGGTCGCGCACGAAGGACTGGTCGATCTTGAGCTTGTCCACGGCCAGTCGCTTGAGATAGGACAGGCTGGAGTAGCCGGTGCCGAAATCGTCGATGGACAGTTTCACGCCGATTTCCTTGAGAGTGTGCAAGGTTTTGATCGAAGTCTCGGTATCCCGCAACAGGATGGATTCAGTCAGCTCCAGCTCCAGCGAAGAAGCCGCGAGGCCGGTCATTCGCAGCACTTCTGCTACCGTCTCCGCGATGTTGCCGTGCCGGAATTGCACGGCCGATAAATTCACGGCCATGACGAGATCGGGCAGCCCCTGCTTTTGCCACATCACCGCCTGCCGGCACGCTTGTTCCAGCACCCATGCTCCGATGGGAATGATCAGCCCGCTTTGTTCCGCGACCGGAATGAACTGGTCCGGCGGAACGAGTTTGCCCTGTGTGTGCTGCCAGCGAATCAGCGCTTCCATTCCTATGATCCGGCCGCTGCCAATGTCAATTTGCGGTTGGTAGTGCAACCGGAAATCCTGATTGCGCAGGGCGCTGTGCAGATCGGTCTGGATCTGCATGCGCCGTTTGGCATCGATGTTCATCTGCCGCGTGAAAAAGCTGTAATTGTTGCGGCCGTTCTCCTTGGCGCGGTAGAGCGCAATGTCGGCATTCGTCCGCAGGGACTCGAAATCGGCCCCGTCGTTGGGGTACATGCTGATGCCGATGCTGAAGGATGTGTGCAGCGTATTACTCCCGATATCGAAACTTTCGCGCGCGGCATCCAGTATTTTCTGAGCGACGCGGCTGACCTGTTCGATTCCGGAAATGTCCGGAAGCAGAACGACAAACTCGTCGCCGCCTTCGCGGCTGAGCGTATGAGAGTCGTCGAGACAACCTTGCAAGCGCTGCACGACCTGCACCAGCAACTCGTCGCCGACGGCATGTCCCAGGCTGTCGTTGATTTCCTTGAAGTTGTCGAGGTCGAGGAACAGCATGGCTAGGGCTTCACCTTGCCCCGCCCTGATCGCCGTATTAAAGCGATTGCGTAGCAGCAGGCGATTGGGTAGCCGGGTCAGAGGGTCGTGATGCGCCAGAAACGCGAGCTGATCTTCGGCAGCCCGGCGTTTGACATGCGCTCGCAGCGTGCTGATGCCGAAGGCGAGATCGTCCGCCATTTCCTCCAGCAGTTTCACTTCGTCGGGAAAAAAGCTGTTCGGTTTGGCCGAATAGATAGCCAGCGCGCCGAACGTCCAGTCGCCATCCTTGAGCGGCAGGGATATGCTCGACTGATAGCCGCGTTGAATGGCGGCATTACGCCATGGCTGCATTTTCGGGTTGGTGAGGTAGTCCTGATTCACCGAAGGCAGGCCCGTCCTGATCGAGACGCCGGTGGGGCCGCGACCGTTTTCGTTATCGGCCCAGGAAATTTTGATGGACTCAAGGTAGCCCAGGTCATAGCCGAATTCGGCCATCGGCCGCACGGTTTTATCCGCATCGTTCTCGGCAAACCCCACCCAGGTCATTAAATAACCGCCTGTTTCGACAATCAGGCGGCATATGTCATTAAGCAGCTTTTGCTCGTCCTGTGCGTGGATGAGGATCTGGTTGCAATGGCTCAGCAGGCGCAATGCGCGGTTAAGTTCTTTTTGCGTTTCTTCTGAAGATTTCTGGCGAGTGATGTCATGGAAGGTGGAGACGACAGCGACACCGCCGGATGCGGCTGGGGAGAGAGTAGGTTGGGAGTTGACCGTGATCCAGACCAGGCTGCCATCCGGCCGGCGGATGCCCATGATGACTTTGGATTGCGGTTGTCCTGTGCGCAAAGCAACCATAGGCGGATATTCATGCGATAGAAAGAGACTCCCATCCTCACGGATCGCTTGCCAGACATCCGCATCAGAAGTCAGGCCGAGGATTTCCTCCGGCGAGCGTCCCAGTATTTTGGCGGCAACAGGATTAATGGCCGTGATCCTGCCGTCCTCGGATTGGCATACCATCCCTTCCCCCATCACGGTCACGACCGTATGATAGAGCGATTCGCTTTCACGCAAATCTTCTTCGGCGCGTTTTAATTCAGTAACGTCGATGGCCGTCAGCAGTAAAAAATCCGTAGCTCCATCCTCACCGGACGCCGGCTCGAGCATCCAGTCCCAATAGGTAACATCTTCGGAACCCGGCAAGCGATGCGCTTGTGCCAGGCTGCATGACGGCTGGCCGGTGCGTATAGCCTCTTCCAGCAGCAATCGAAGATGGCGATATTCTTGAACGTCGTCGGGGAAATGATCGGAGTAGTGGCAGCCGATGAATGCGGCGGCTACTTTGCCATAGAGTCGCGCGTAGCTTTCGTTGACGCGTATGAAATTGCAATCCCGGTCGAATACGGCAAACGAAAATGCCGGCCGACCGAACATGGCTTCGATGATCCGCTGCTGCCCGCGCGCTGCAGCGCCATCGGCGTCATGAAGCATGCTTTCGGGATAATCACCTGCCCCGGAAGAGGCAGTTTCGTTCGCCATTGATATTCTCCGGCATCATAGCAGTGGTTGGCTAAGGCTTTTTTAAACCATTATTAGAATATGATTATAAGGATACTGGCTTGTAGCATACGATACAAATTCGTACAGCCGTGCTTTGTTGTTTCTTGACGATGTTATTTGAATAATACAGTTGCTTGTCACGCTATATGGGCAATTCAACCTATCAACTCTGCTAGGTTATTTCAGCATGGCTTACGGTCATACTGGAAATAAAAGAAGCGAGGGAGCCTCAATGCTTGACGAAGAGAGTGGTGCGGAGATACCGGAAAAGCAAGGCAATGAATCGCAGGGCTTAAGCCCGTTGTTCGAGGTGACTGCGGTGAATTTCCCTTACCCTATTCTTTTGACACGCACGAATGTGGGGGATGTTCTGCAATTGCAATTACATCCGCAAACTGAAAAAACTGGCGTTCTGGTGCTGCATCAGGATCAAGTTGCCGGCTACATTTCCTTGCATGATCAACCAGACTTGTTTGCTAGCCTGCAAAATGGGGAATGCTATGAAGCCGTTCTCAGCGAAAACTACGGCGGGCATTGCCGGGTGCTGATCCGGCCCTGCAAGACTTAGCGAAACGGTTCAAACTCCAGCGCCATGCGCCTGCTGGTCAGCATGGTAACTGCTTCGCACCATAGGTCCGCAGGCTGCCTGGGTGAATCCCATATCCAGCGCCTGCCGTTCAAACCACTGGAAACGATCCGGCGTGACGAAACGCAATACCGGCAGGTGGTGTTCGCTGGGTTGCAGGTACTGCCCCAGGGTCAGCATTTCAACATGATGAGCGCGCAAGTCGCGCATCACATCCAGAATTTCCTCATCTGTTTCGCCCAGGCCCAGCATCAGGCCGGACTTGGTGGGGATGTGCGGGAAGCGAACCTTGAAGTCAGCCAGCAGCTTGAGCGAGTGGGCGTAGTCGGCGCCTGGACGCGCCTGTTTATACAGTCGCGGCACGGTTTCCAGGTTGTGATTCATCACGTCCGGCGGGGCTTCTGACAGCACTTCCAGCGCGGTTTCAAGCCTGCCGCGGAAATCAGGCACCAGCACTTCGATCTTGAGCGTTGGTGAGTGCTCGCGTGCGGCGCGGATGCAGTCCACAAAATGCTTGGCACCGCCGTCGCGCAGGTCGTCGCGATCCACGCTGGTGATGACGACATACTTGAGTCGCATCTCCGCAATGGTCTTGCCCAGCTTTTGCGGCTCTTCCGCATCCGGGGGCAGCGGTTTGCCGTGTGCGACATCGCAGAACGGGCAGCGGCGGGTGCAGACGTCGCCGAGAATCATGAAAGTCGCAGTACCGCCGCTGAAGCATTCGCCGATATTGGGGCAGGAGGCTTCCTCGCACACGGTGTGCAGGGAATTGTCGCGCAGGATCTGCTTGATTTCGCGGAAACGCGCGCTATCCGGTACCTTCATGCGTATCCATTCCGGCTTGCGCATGGCAGGTTGCGGCACGATTTTGATGGGGATACGCGCCGTCTTGGCCGCGCCTTTTTCTTTGCGGAGAGTGTTTTCGCTCATGGTTCAGTTGGGCTCAATTGATTTTGCAGCAGCGCGATCAGGCGATTTGCCAATGCCTCATAGTCGTCAGTGATGCCAAGGTCACGGGTTTGCGTTACCTGCAAGCCGCGATAGCCGCAAGGATCGATGGCATTGAAAGGCGACAGGTCCATGTCCACGTTCAGGCTCAGCCCGTGATAGCAGCAACCATTCTTCAAGCGTAGGCCGAGCGAAGCAACCTTGCTGCCATTGACATAGACGCCAGGGGCATCGGGGCGGCCTTCGGACTGAACGCCATACTCCGCCAGCAGCGTAATGATTGCGCCTTCCATTTGGTCAACCAGTTGCCGGACGGTCAGGCTGAGGCGTTTGAGGTCCAGCAGCAGGTAGATAACGATTTGCCCTGGCCCGTGGTAGGTGATCTTGCCGCCGCGGTCGGTGCGTACCAACGGAATGTCGTCGCGCCAGGGCATTCGGACATCCTTGCGATTCAGTCCCAGTGTGTAGACCGGAGGATGTTCGGTCAGCCACAGCTCGTCCGGCGCATCGTCGGTACGTTGCGAGGTGAACGCCTGCATGGCCTGCCAGGTCGGCTCATAGTCAGTGAGCCCGAGCCGCTTGAGCCCGATCAACTTACAGTACCACCTTGACCATCGGATGGCTGGTCAGCGCGCGGTAGAGGTTATCCAGCTGTTCCTTGGAGGTGGCGGTGATGGTACAGGTCAGGCTGATGTAATTGCCACCCGAACTGGCGCGCATTTCCATGCGGGTTGCATCGAAATCCGGGACATGGATAGTCACCACGCGCAGTATCTCTTCGGCAAAGCCTTCCTGCGTGGCGCCCATTACTTTAAGCGGGAATTCGCACGGGAATTCCAGCAAGGTGTCTTTTTCGGTATCTGCCATGTTATGCCGGGACTCGCATCACGCGAGCCTTGTAGTCTTGATAAAGCGCATGCATGCGCCGGAACAACGGGCCGGGCTTGCCATCGCCGATGGCTTTGCCGTCCAGCGTGGTGATGGCAAGCACTTCCTTGGTCGAGGAGGTCAGCCACAGTTCATCGGCCTGACGGATGCGCGATTGATCGAACTTTCCGATCTGGACGGGAATATTGTTGGTTGCCGCCAACTCCAGAACGAGGTCATACGTGATGCCGGGCAGCATGTGGTTGTCTTTAGGCGGAGCGAGGATGACACCCTTCTCCGTTGCAAAAATGTTGCTGGCTGAACCTTCGGTGAGAATGCCATCGCGGAACATCACGGTTTCCGTCGCGTCGGCATCGATGGCCAATTGCCGCAAGAGCACATTGGGCAGCAACGAGATGGCCTTGATGTCGCAGCGATCCCAACGGTTGTCGACGGCGGAAACCGCGGACACGCCGCTTTCGTACAGCTCGCGCGGAGCGGTGATCAGCGGGTTGCTCATCATGAACACCGTGGGTGCAACATCCTGCGGAAATGCGTGATCCCGCTTGGCGACGCCGCGCGTGATATGCAGGTAAACGTACTGATCTTCCGGGTCGTTCTGCGCGATCAATTCCCGGGTCAGGTTCGCCCATTCCTCGTCGCTGTGCGGATTTTCTAGCCGAATGGCGTCCAGGCTATGCTGTAATCGAATCAAGTGTTCGCCGAGGCGAAACGGGTGGCGCGAATAGACCGGAATCACTTCATAAATGCCGTCACCGAAAATGAATCCCCGGTCGAGGACGGGCACGAATGCCTGCTCGATCGGGAGAAACTTGCCGTTGAGGTAGACGGTCTGCGACATCGCTATAACCTGTAGTGAGTAATCGTGGCTCTTATTGGAGCATCAGCTTCAAGCTGTCCCAAAGGCGGCCGAAAATACCCGCTACCGGCATTTCCTGAGCCGCTACCAGTGGCCGTTCGAGTATCGGCTTGCCGTCCAGCGAGAAGCGGATGGCGCCGATTTCCTGGCGTGCGCTAACAGGCGCGATGAGCGGTTGCTTGCTGACCACGCTGGCCTTGAGGCGGGCAAGCTGGTTCTTGGGCAGCGTCACATAAAGATCGTCCGCAATCGTGGCTGCCAGCGTATCGTCGCGCCCCTTCCAGACCTTCAGCTTGCTGATGGCCTGGCCGCGTTTGTAAATCAGGCGCGATTCATAGAACTGAAAGCCGTAGTTCAACAGCTTCTGGCTTTCCACCGCGCGCGCAGTGTCCGAAGGTGCGCCGAGGAGAATGGCGATCAGGCGCATGTCGCCGCGTTTGGCGGAGGAAACCAGGCAATAGCCGGCGGCCGATGTGTGGCCTGTTTTCATGCCATCGACAAACGGATCCACCCACAACAGACGGTTGCGGTTGGCCTGCTTGATGTTGTTGAAGGTGTAATCCTTGAGCGAATACAGACGCTTGTACTGCTCCGGGAAGTCGCGCACCAGCGCGGCAGCCAGGATCGCCAGGTCGGAAGCGGTGGTGTAATGGTTGGGGTCGGGCAAGCCGGTGGAGTTCACGAAATGCGTACCCTTCATGCCCAGGCGTGCTGCTTCCTTGTTCATCAGGTCGGCAAAGGCCTCTTCCGAGCTGGCAATGCCTTCCGCCAGCGCGACGCTGGCGTCATTGCCGGAAATGACGATCATGCCGTGCAGCAATTCATCGACGGTAACGGGCTTATTCGGCTCGATGAACATGCATGAGCCGGCGCCGCCTCCGCACCCTGCGCCGCCGCCCTTCCATGCCTTGACGCTGACCGGCAGCGTCTGGTCGGGTTGCAGATGGCCATTTTTTAATGCCTTGAAGCTCAGGTAGGCCGTCATCAGCTTGGTCAGCGAAGCGGGTTCGATACGTTCGTTCGCATTTTGCTGAGCCAGTACCGCGCGGCTGTTGAAATCTAGCAGCAGGTAGGCCTTGGCGGCCAAGGTCGGCGGTGGAGGAATGTCGTCCGCCGCCAATGCGATGGAGGAGAGGAACAGTAAAGGTATAAGCAGGAGTCTCATGGATTTCATCGGGTCGTCGTTACGAGGGTGGATATTCCGAGCGACTTGCGGATTCTGGAAGCAGAGCGCTCGGCTTCGTCGCGGCTGGCGTAAGGTCCGAGCCGGACGCGGTAGATGCCATTATTATACCAGCTCTCGATCGTTTCACTTTCCACAAGGCCGTTCTGGCGGATACGCTCGCTGAGCTGTTCGGCGTTTTCGCGCGATCTGAACGCGCCTGCCTGGACATAGGAGCCAGCCGCTGCGACCGGCTTTTCCTGCGGAGCTTCTGGGACTTTCTGAATCGTCGCCTGCTCCGGCGGGCGCGTGTCGATGGCTTCGACCTCTACCATTCCGCTGCCATTGCCGATGATGCCGAGACGATGCGCCGCGGCATATGACAGATCGATCAGGCGTTCCTTGCGGAAAGGTCCGCGATCATTTACGCGCACCACGACGCTTTTGCCGTTGGCCGGGTTGGTAACACGGGCATAGCTGGGGATGGGCAGGGTGGTATGGGCGGCAGTCATGCTGTACATGTCATAGACTTCGCCGGTCGAGGTTTTTCTGCCGTGGTAGCGCTTGCCGTACCAGGAAGCCAGGCCGCGTGCCTTGTATGGCTGGTATTCGGTCATCGGCGTGTAGTTTTCGCCGAGGGCGACATAGGGCCGATTGAAGCGGTTTTGCAGCGGTTCGTACTTGGGCGTTGCGTCCGGGATCTCGTCGAGATTGGCGGGTGGATTGTCACCCGGACCATCGTCCAGGTAATAGCCGCCGCCCTTGGTGGATTTGGACGGTTCCGACTTCACGGCTTCCTTTTTTTCGGCTTTGGACGCCGGGGCTTCGGGTTTGGTGGCGACGCTGCCGCAACCCGCTAGCAGCAAAAGCGCCATGAGAATAACGATATTATTTATATTCATTAACTAGTTACCAGTTTCTTGTGGGTTTGTATGCTCATCAAGATCCCAAAGCCGATCATCAGCGTCACCAGCGAAGTCCCGCCGTAACTGATCAGTGGCAATGGTACGCCTACTACCGGCAGGATACCGCTCACCATGCCCATGTTCACGAAGGCATAGGTAAAGAATGTCAGCGCGATACTGCCTGCAAGCAAGCGGCAGAAAGCATTCTGGCCGTTGGCAGCGATCATCATTCCGCGCCCGATAATGATGGCAAATAACAGCAACAGCAGCAGGTTGCCTACCAGGCCGAACTCTTCGCCGAACACGGCAAAAATGAAGTCGGTATGCCGCTCAGGGAGAAAGTCGAGCTGCGATTGCGTGCCGTTGAGCCAGCCCTTTCCTGAGAGGCCGCCGGAACCAAGAGCAATGGTGGCCTGTATCGTATGGTAGCCGGCGCCCAGTGGATCCTGCGTCGGATCCAGCAGGATTTCGATGCGCCGCCGCTGGTAATCATGCAGCATGTTCCATAAAAACGGTGCCGCCGCTGCAGCGCCTAGCGCCAGGCCGCCCATCAGACGCCAGCTCAGGCCCGCCAGGAACAGCACGTAAAACCCCGAGGCGCCGATCAGTAGCGAGGTGCCCAGATCGGGCTGCTTCAGCACCAGCCCCAGCGGCAACATGAGCAGGATCGCGGCAACGATGTAATCCGAGAATCGCAGCGACTGGTCGCGGCGGTCGAAATACCAGGCCAACATCATCGGTACCGCGATCTTCATCAGTTCGGATGGCTGGATGCGGGCCACGCCCAGATCCAGCCAGCGACGCGCGCCCTTGGAAACGTCGCCGAAAAAGAAGACGCCGATCAGCAGCACCATGCCAAGCAGGTAAAGCGGTACGGCAATCCGCTGCAAATGCTGAGGCGGAATATTGGCAAAGACCCAGAGGGCGGCTAGCCCTGCAATGATATTGACCATTTGCGCACTCATTCTATCCATGCTCTGGCCGGATGCACTGAACAGCACCAGTAATGCGACCGTCATCGTCAACATCAGCACACCCATCAGAAACTGGTCGAAATGCTTGCCGAGCTGTTTGAACATGAATCTAATCGTGGGCATCGGTTTCCTCTTCCGCTGGAGGCGCGGCGTTCGGGCTGGCTTCGGGCGGTGGGGCCGGCGGTTCCTTGCCGAGCAGGTAATAATCCATCACCTGCCGCGCGATAGGGCCGGCGGCGGAACCGCCATGGCCGCCGTTTTCAACGATCACCGCCAGCGCGATCTTGGGCGATTCGGCCGGTGCATAGGCGATGAACAAGGCGTGATCGCGGTGACGCTCGGCGACGTTTTTCTCATTGTATTTTTCGTTCTGTTTGATGCCGACCACCTGTGCAGTGCCGGTTTTTGCGGCGATCAGATAAGGTGCGCCGGCGCCCACGCTGGAAGCGGTACCGCCGGGTTGCGTCACGTCCATCATGCCCAGTTTTACCAGCTCGACGTGTTTGGGGTCGAGCTTGATCCTGTCCAGGACTTCCGGCGTGACGGGGCGCAGCTTGCCTGAACCGCCCGGCTGGATGCCCGACACCAGGCGCGGTCGATAAGCAATACCGTTATTGGCCAGGATGGCCGTGGCCTGCGCGAGCTGCATCGGTGTTGTCAGGGTATAGCCTTGACCGATACCAACGATCAGGGTTTCGCCGGGATACCAAGGCTGCTTGAAACGTTTCTTTTTCCAGGCCGGCGTCGGCAATAGCCCGCCAAGTTCGCCGGTCAGATCGATGCCGGTTTTCTTGCCGAAGCTGAAATGCCCGATGAAGTCGCTCATGCGCTCGATGCCGAGTTCGTGCGCCAATCCATAAAAGAAGGTATCGCACGATACCGTGATGGCTTTGCGCATGTCCACTATGCCATGTCCGCCAGGTTTCCAGTCGCGGTAGCGGTGGCTGCTGCCGGCCAGTTTGTAGAAGCCGGGGTCGCTGATGCTGAACGGCGGTTCACGCCTTCCGGCTTCCAGGCCAGCCAGTGCGACGAAAGGCTTGAATGTCGAACCGGGTGGATAAATGCCGCGCAACGGACGATTGATGAGCGGTTTGTCGAGCGACTCGTTAAGTGCTTTCCAGCTATCCGGATCGATGCCGTTTACGAATAGATTAGGATCGAAGGTCGGCATGCTGACGTAAGCGAGCACTTGCCCGGTGTTGGGGTCGAGCGCTACCAGCGCGCCGCGACGGACGCCGAATGCTTTTTCCGCGATATCCTGCAACTTGCTGTCGATGGAAAGCACCAGATTGTCGCCTGCCACCGGCGCTGTGCTGGACAGGACGCGAACCGCATGACCGTCGGCATCGGTTTCAACCTGCTGCGTGCCGGTGATGCCATGCAGGGTGCGCTCGTAAAACTGCTCCACACCCGACTTGCCGATGTGATCCGAGCCCAGGTAATTGGGGAATTCGCCGCTTTTCTTCAGCGACTGTTGGTCGCTGTCATTGATGCGGCCGATATAACCGATGAGATGAGCGCCCAGCGGGCCTTGAGGATAATGGCGGAACAGCCGTGAGCGGATTTCCACGCCTGGAAAGCGATAGCGGCTAACCGCGAAGCGCGCTGCTTCTGTTTCGCTAAGTTGCATACGCAAGGGAATGCTTTCGAATTCATGGCTCTGCTCACGCAGCTTTTTGAAGCGCTTGCGATCGGAAGGGCTTACTTCGACCAGTGTGGCGATGTCGTTGATGGTCTGTTCCAGGTCTTTAACTTTGGCGGGCGTGATTTCCAGTGTGTACGCGAAAAAATTATGCGCCAGCACGACGCCGTTGCGATCCATGATCAGGCCACGTGTCGGTGCAATGGGTACCAGCGAGATGCGGTTGTTCTCCGCCAGGGTGTGGTAATAGTCGTAGCGCAGGAGCTGGAGATGTACAAAGCGCGCCGCAAGAATGCCGAAGCAGATCAGCATGACAACACCTGCCACTCCCAGACGCAGGCGGAAATAATGCTGTTCCTGCCGGTGGTTTCTCAGCTCGAATCGCGAATTCATGCGGCTGGGGACGGGGTCATGCGTTTTTGGAGTCGGCGTTAATTACGCGGGAGAACACCAGCATCTGCCAGAGCAGCACACCGCTCAGGCTGCACAGGAAATAACTCCAACCGGGCAGTGCGTTCCCGGCCATCAGCTTGATGACCAGCAGGACAATCTGCGACACCAGCAGCAGCAGCATCACATAGCCGGCCTGCTGCCAGGCGCTGAACAACACCAGCCGCCGCTGGTAGTAAAGCGCGAAATAAGCAGTCACGCTGTATGCCAGAGCGTATTGCCCGAAGAAGCTGCCGCTGGCCACGTCGATGAGGAGGCCCATCATCCAGGCGGTTCCGACATTGCATAAATGGGGAGCGCGCAGCATCCAGTAAAGCAGCGCCAACAGCACGAAGTCCGGGCGTATCAATAGCCCGAAACCGGCCCAAGGCAGCAGGTATAACAGGAACGCCACGATCAGCGTGAGATAGACGTCCTTAAGGCTTACGGGGCGCATTGCTGGGGATTTTCTCGGTTTTTATGACGGTTGCCGGCGGCGGAGTGGGCGCACTCTCTGCCGTGGGGACCAGAAGTACCTGCCTATGTGTCTGAATGCCGGCGGTGGGTACGCCGGTGATGCGGGCAAATGGCGCAAAAGTCTGACGGTCGATATGCGTGACCTTGCCTACAGCGAGTCCGGCCGGATAAACCCCATCGATGCCGGAGGTGACCAGCTTGTCGCCTTCCTGGATGTCGACGTTGACCGGAAGGTAGGGCAGGTCGATGGAGGCGCTGCGGCTGTTGCCGAAAGCGATGGCGCGCAGACCGCTGCGTTCCACTTGTACAGGGATTGCGAGGTCCTTGTCGGTGATCAGCGTGACTTCGCTGCTGAATGGGTAAACCTGGGTGACTTGACCGACGACGCCCAGTTCGTCGATCACGGCCTGGCCGGCGGCAATGCCATGTCGTGCGCCAAGGTTGACGATCACTTTCTGGGTGAACGGGTCGCGTCCGCTATGCACGATTTCGCCCAACCTGGCAGGTTGGGAAATTGCCGGGAGTGCTGACAGCAGGTTACGCAGGTGAGTGTTTTCGGATTGCAGCGTGCGGTAGCGTTGCAGATCGGCACTGTTTTGCAATGCGCGCTGACGCAGCCGGCGATTTTCGTGGACCAGGCTGGTCTGGGTGGTGACGTAGTCGCTCACATAGAGGGCTGCGCTGACTGGCGCACGCACAGCTACTTCGAGCGGGTGCAACACGACCGACACCCCTTGGCGGATTTCGGTGAGGTAATGCAGACGGGCATCGACTGCCATGAGGACAATCGATACGGTGGCAAAAAACATCAGCCGGGCGAACGGGCTCGGGCCGCGGACGAAGAACGCCGGCGGGTGCTGGTGATCCATCGAGGACGGCACGTGCGGCCGCCCTTACGATTTCATGACGTCATTCATTGGCAAACACGTTGCCCAGCTTGTCCATCTCTTCCAGCGCACGACCGCTGCCGCGGGCGACACAGGTGAGCGGATCTTCCGCCACGATCACCGGCAGGCCGGTTTCTTCCATCAGCAGGCGATCCAGGTCACGCAGCAATGCGCCGCCGCCGGTTAGTACCATGCCTTTTTCGGCGATATCCGCGCCCAGTTCGGGCGGTGTTTGTTCCAGTGCCGACTTGACCGCGCCGACGATGGCGTTGAGCGGTTCGGTCAGCGCTTCCAGGATTTCGTTGCTGGAGATCGTGAACTTGCGTGGCAGGCCTTCAGCGAGGTTGCGGCCGGTGATTTCCAGTTCAAGGACTTCCGAGCCGGGGAAGGCAGAGCCGATCTTCTTCTTGATCAGTTCGGCAGTCGGTTCGGAAATCTGCATGCCGTAGTTGCGGCGGATATAGTCGATGATGGCCTGGTCGAATTTGTCGCCGCCGACGCGCTCGGACCTGGCGTAGACGATGCCGCCCAGCGAGATCACGCCCACTTCGGTGGTGCCGCCGCCGACGTCGACGACCATGGAGCCGGTTGCATCAGCCACCGGCAAGTCGGCGCCGATAGCGGCCGCCATCGGTTCCTCGATCAAATACACCTGGCGGGCGCCGGCACCGATCGCCGATTCGCGGATCGCACGACGTTCCACCTGGGTGGAGCCGACCGGTACGCAGATGATAATGCGCGGATTGGGAGAGAACAGGCGCGACTCGTGAATCTTGCGGATGAAATACTTGAGCATCTGCTCGGTGATCGTGAAGTCGGCGATTACGCCGTCCTTCATCGGGCGAATCGCCGAAATGTTGCCGGGCGCACGGCCCAGCATGCGCTTTGCTTCGATGCCGACTGCAAGTATCGTTTTCTTGACGGTGGGGCCGCCTTCGTGACGGATGGCGACGACAGATGGCTCATCCAGCACGATACCCTTGCCCCGCACATAAATCAGCGTGTTGGCGGTACCGAGGTCGATGGCGAGATCATTCGAAAAATAACTGTTTAGAAAACCGAACATTATGTGCGTATCCCAAGCATGTCGCCGCACACGGAATATGTGCGGCTGAAGGTGCAATGTAAATCACGTTATAATACCGTATATCGCTTTGAAATTTAAGATTTGCAAAAGGCTACGTCCCAAAATGTCGCTTGATCTCTCCGATGTAAAACGTATTGCGCATCTGGCGCGCATCGAAATCGACGATGCCGGCGCCGAAACTGCGTTGCACCAGCTTTCCGGCATTCTCGGCCTGATCGAGGAAATGCAGGCGGTCAACACCGACGGCATCGCGCCGATGTCGCACTCACAGGATGTGACACAGCGCTTGCGTGAAGACGTCGTCAGCGAAACCAATCAACGCGAACTGTTCCAATCCATCGCGCCTGCCGTCGAAAACGGCCTGTACCTCGTTCCCAAAGTCATCGAATAACAAGCCCATGATCAACAGCAGCCTCAAAGAGCTGGCGACCCTGCTCGCCGGCAAGAAAATCTCCAGCCTGGAACTCACGCGCGAATTCCTGGCGCGCATCGGCCGTTTCAACCCGAAGATCAACGCCTACGTGACGCTGGATGAGGAAAAGACCCTGGCTCAGGCGCATGCCGCCGACGCACGCATCGGCCGCGGCGAAGCCGGTCCGCTGACCGGCATTCCCATTGCGCAGAAAGACATCTTCTGTGCCAAGGGCTGGACCACGACCTGCGGCTCGAAAATGCTGGAAAACTTCGTCGCGCCCTACGATGCGCACATCATCGAGCAGTTTGACCGTGCCGGTGCGGTGAATCTGGGCAAGACCAACATGGACGAATTCGCGATGGGATCAAGCAATGAGACCTCTTATTTCGGCCAGGTAAAGAACCCGTGGGACAAGAATCGCGTGCCGGGCGGGAGCTCGGGCGGCTCTGCGGCGGCCGTGGCTGCACGTATGTGCGCCGCCGCGACCGGCACGGATACCGG
>DATHWE010000042.1:0-18026 GCA_035460905.1 Methylophilaceae bacterium
GTCGCTTAGCAACGCAACGCGGCGAATTCTGGCATAACCCGGAAATGTCCGCATTTTCTGCGCCATTCTTTCCAGCACAAGGCTTTCGGCGTCGGGGTGCTGCAGGCTCTCCGGCCATGCTGCCTGGATATCCGTCTCCTGTATTGCCAGTTGCCACTGTTCCTGATTGATCACGACCAGTGCGCTCAGGTAGGCGCAACCTTCACCCACGATCATCACCTGCTCAATTAGCGGATCGACGCCTATTGCTGCCTCGATCTCCGCCGGCGGCACTTTTTCGCCATTGGACAGCACGAGGATTTCCTTGATGCGTCCGGTGATGAAAATGTGCCCGGACGGCTCGATGCGTACGACGTCGCCGGTATCTAGCCAGCCCTCTTCATCTATCATTGCCCGCGTTGCTTCGGGATTTTTCCAGTAGCCCTGCATCACCATCGAACCGCGCACCTGCAAGGCGCCATTGGCTCCGATGCGAGTCTCGACGCCTTGCAGCGCGGTGCCGACGCTTGCGGGCAGATTATCCTCCGGGCGATTGACGCTGATCACCGGGCTGGTTTCCGTCAGGCCGTAGCCCTGCAGCACGGTGACGCCCAGCCCAATGAATATGCGTGCGGTGTCCGGGGGCAGCGCTGCTCCGCCGGAAACGGCGAGCCGTATCCTGCCGCCCAGCCGGTGTGTTAGTTTGTCCGCGACCAGCCGTTTCAGTATGGGCCAGAGCAAATGACTCCAACGCCAAGGTCCGCGCCCTTGAGCATGTTCGAAACGGCTGTAGCCCACATTTACCGCAAGATTGAATAGCCGCGCGGCATAAGCCGGGCCATCCGCCAGCTTGGCACGTAGCGCGGCATGTATGCGTTCGTAAATGCGTGGCACCGACATCAGGATGGTCGGCTGCGCCAGCGAAAGATCTTCCTGCAATTGCTGGAAGGAGCGGGCGTATACGACGGTAGCACCGGCCATCAGTGGCAGGTAATAGCCTGCGGTACGCTCGAATGTGTGCGACAGTGGCAGAAAGGAGAGAAAGCGGTCTTCGCGATAAACGTCGAAACTTTGCAGCACGCTGCGGCAGTTTTCCAGCATGTTGCGATGCGAAAGCATGACGCCTTTCGGCTTGCCGGTTGTCCCCGAGGTATAAATGATGGAGGCGAGTTGGTCCGGGACGGTATGGGATTGAGGAGGTGGGTCTGCCGCATTTTCGATCAGCCAGGATGATAACTGGCACAGCCGGTCGTCATCGCTTTCTGTAACAACCCTGATGCAGATTATCCGCTGTAACTCGGGCAGCGGCTGCCCGGTATCATGGATCGCCTGCCATTGTTCGGCACAGCCGGTCAGAAGGAGTCTGGCGCCGCTATCCTGCAGCACATAGGCGACGTTATCGGGGCGATCCGAGGTATAGAGCGGCACGGTGACGAGGCCGAGGCCCAGCGCTGCCTGATCCATCATTACCCACTGCGGGCAGTTTTTCAGCATGATGGCGACGCGGTCACCAGGCTGCAAATGCTCACGCGCCAACGCGTCTTGCCAGCGCATGACTTCCTGCCGCATTTGCGACCAGGTCAGGTCCTGCCAGATATCTTGAGACTCATTGAAATAGCGATATGCCAGCCCGTCGGGAGTGCGGCGAGCGCGCTCAAGAAACAGGCCGTCCAGCGTCATGGCAAGTGCTGCAGGAATAGGGTCGGTATGAAAATTCTTTAGCATGCGGAGTCCATGGTACTCAAAATGGATGAAATGCGCATTGAGTACTTATTCTGGATACGGATGTCCCGGAAAGCGCATGAAATAAGGCTTCATGATAATCATGAGCAGAATTTCCTGATATTTGCGCTGTTGCCCGATAGCCATGCTGAGGACAATGACCATCGAAGCTTACGGTTGGCCTCTCCAGGCTTGCGGTAAGATTCACAAACTAAAAATTATTGTCTAAGGAGACTACTATGTGGACCAAGCCTCAAGCTACCGAAATGCGTTTCGGCTTTGAAGTGACCATGTACGTTTGCAATCGCTAAGCGATTGTGACGACGTGGGGGTCGTCGCAAGGCGACCCCCACTTAATTTCAGGGCCCATGTGCCCTCAGCAGTCTGGAAAATTACATGCATATTCACGTTTTAGGTGCCGGCGCAGGTGGAGGGTTCCCGCAGTGGAACTGCAACTGCCATAATTGCGACGGCCTGCGCAAGGGTACGATCAAGGCCCGCGCACGTACCCAGTCCTCGATCTGCGTCAGCGGTGACGGTGTTAACTGGGTACTTTTCAATGCTTCGCCCGACGTGCTGAAGCAAATACAGGAATTCGCCCCTTTGCAGCCCGGTCGCGCGATACGCGATACCGGCATTGCGGGCATTGTGCTCATCGACGCACAGATCGACCATACCACCGGCCTGCTGATGCTGCGCGAAGGCCAGCAGAAGCGTGAGATCTACTGTACCGACATGGTGCAGCAGGATATGACCACCGGCAATCCGTTGTTTAATATTCTCGGCCATTACTGCGGCGTGAATTGGCATCAAGTGCCGACCGACGGCCAATCGTTCGAAGTCCCCGGTGCCGCCAACCTGCGCTTCACGGCTTATCCTCTGAAGAGTGCCGCGCCGCCGTATTCGCCGCATCGCAACAATCCGCATCCCGGCGACACCATCGGCGTGCTGGTCGAAGACACCAGCAACGGCAAAAAGCTGTTCTACGCGCCGGGCCTGGGCGAAATCGAACCCCACCTGCCGCCGCTGTTCGAAAAGGCCGACTGCATCATGGTGGACGGCACCTTCTGGACCAATACCGAAATGATCGACATGGGCCTGATGACCAAGAAGGCACGCGATATCGGCCATAATCCGCAATCCGGCCCCGGCGGCATGATAGAGGTGCTGGACGGCTATCCGAACGCGCGCCGCGTACTGATCCACATCAACAACACCAACCCCATCCTGCGGGAAGACTCGGCGGAACGCGCCGAACTGGACCGTCACGGCATCGAAGTCGCCTACGACGGCATGGATATCATTCTGTAACGGAGACCAAGATGAACGCACCGGCGATCAATGCACCGTGGACGCGCGCAGAATTCGAGGAAAAGCTGCGCGAGAAGGGCAAGGGCTACCATATCTATCACCCTTTCCACGTGATGATGTACGAGGGCAAGCTGACCAAGGAGCAGCTGCAATGCTGGGTTGCCAATCGTTTTTATTACCAGATTGGCATCCCGCAAAAGGATGCGGCCATCCTTTCCAATTGTCCGGACAAGGAAGTACGCAAGCAGTGGATCGTACGCATCACCGACCATGACGGCGTGGACGGCGAAGAAGGCGGTATCGAGGCCTGGATCAAGCTCGGCGAGGCGGTCGGCTTGAACCGCGAGGATGTGACTTCGCTCAGGCTGGTCAGTCCCGGCGTTAAATTCGCCGTCGATGCCTACATCAATTTCGCACGCCAGCGTCCGTGGCAGGAGTCAGTATGCTCCAGCCTCACCGAGTTGTTCGCGCCGCACATCCACCAGCAGCGCATCAGCTCCTGGCCGACGATGTACCCATGGATTAAGGAAGAAGGCCTCACTTACTTCAAGAAGCGTCTGACCGAAGCGCGACGCGACGTGGAGCAGGGGCTGGAGGTTACGCTCAATTATTTCAGCCAGAGCCGCGAAATGCAGGAAAAGGCGCTGGATATTCTGCAGTTCAAGCTGGACGTGCTGTGGGTGATCGCCGATTCCATCATGCTGGCTTGTACCGACATCAAGGTGCAGGATCGGGATTATCTGCGCCAACCGCGTTACTAAGGGCTTACATGGACCAGACCGACATCTACAAACTCGCCCCGCATTACCGTTTCCAGTGGGAAGAAGCGCAGCAATGCTACGTGCTGCTGTTTCCGGAAGGCATGATTAAATTGAACGGCGGAGCAGGTGAAGTTATCAAACATATAGACGGCAAGAAAACCGTCGCCGACATCGTGGCCGAGCTGAAGCAGGCTTTTCCCGATGTGCCCGACCTGGAGAGCGACATTCTCGCCATGATCGAACTCGCAGTAGACAAGGCTTGGCTGGCCAAGGCCAACTGAAGCCGGATGAGGAGATAAGCATATGGCACAACAGAATAACGGCGTTGCAGCTTCCGAAACGCATACCCAGCCGCTGTGGCTGCTGGCCGAGGTGACATATCGTTGCCCGCTGCATTGCGCGTTCTGTTACAACCCGACCGATTACGACAAGCACACCCAGAACGAACTTTCCACCGAGCAGTGGCTGCAAGTGTTGCGTGATGCACGCAAGATGGGCGCGTTGCAGCTCGGCATTTCTGGCGGCGAACCGTTGCTGCGCGACGACATCGAGGACATCGTGGTCGAAGCGCGCAAGCTGGGCTACTACAGCAACCTCATCACCTCCGGCGTCGGCCTCACCGAAAAGCGCATCCAGGCCTTCAAGGAAGGCGGCCTCGACCATATCCAGCTGTCGATGCACGACATCACGGAAGAGATCAATAATTTCATCACCAACACGCGCACCTTCGAATTGAAGAAGAAGGTCGCAGCGATGATCAAGGACCACGGCTACCCGATGGTGCTCAACGTGGTGATCCACCGCTACAATATCGGCCACATTAAGGAAATCCTGGAAATGGCCGAGGCGTTGGGTGCCGATTTCGTGGAGCTGGCGAATACCCAGTACTATGGCTGGTCCTTGATAAACCGTAGCCAACTGATGCCGACCAAGGAACAGATCGACTACGCGGAAAAGGTGACCAACGAATTCCGCGAGAAAGTCGGCAACAAGATGAAGATTTTCTTCGTGGTGCCCGACTATTTCTCCGACCGTCCGAAGAAATGCATGAACGGCTGGGGCGAGGTGTTCATGATCGTCACCGCTAACGGCGACGTGCTGCCGTGCCACTCGGCGCGCGTGCTGCCCAATATCCAGTTCCCCAATGTGCGTGAGAAGGGTCTGGAGTGGGCCTGGAAAGACTCGCCGGCATTCAACCGCTACCGCGGCGACAGTTGGATGAAAGAACCGTGCCGCACCTGCCCGGAAAAGGAAAAAGATCTCGGCGGCTGCCGTTGCCAGGCCTTCCTACTCTCCGGAGACGCGGAAAGCGCTGACCCGGTGTGCAGCCTATCGCCCAACCATCATCTGATCGAGCAGGCGATCAAGGACGCACAGAATCCGCAGATCCAGGCGCAGCCCATCGTGTTCCGTACCGACAAGAACTCGAAGAAGGTGATCAGCGGTGAGCTACAGGAGCGTTTGGAAGACTTCCACGCCTTGCCGTAACTTTCGCCGGCATCGAGTCACTGCACTGGCTCGATGTCCACGACCACCATCGCATCCTGGTTGCGCCAGTGCAGCGAGATGACAAAAGGCCGGGTTCTTACCGCTGCGCGGATTGAATCCGTAGCGCCCTTGATGGTGACGGGCACCGAAATTTCCAGCGCCGAGCCGAAATGCCGGCGAACATTGCCCGCTATCGTATTCGCGATTTCTCCTACTACATCCAGCAACTGGCTCTCGCTGCGGTCGGGTTCGCCCATGATCAGCAGCAGCTGCAACAGCATGATGTGCGGCGCGGAAAAATGTACGCAGCCGCGGAACGTGCCGGAGAGCGTGATCAAGCCGGTATATTGTGAATGGAGGAGGTTCTCGGATTCGGCAAGATAGGCCGCGTGGATTTGCGCCGGCTCCTTGGTGGTTTGCAGAAAATAATGTTTAACGGCATCGGTAAAAACCGCCAGTTCGTTTTCTCTCATCTTGCTTCCTTCGTCATGATCATGTCTGCGCCGATATCTCGGCCAGGGCATGCGCTAGCTGTTCATCGGTGAATGGTTTGTAGAGGAAGCCGGTCGCGCCTTTCTTGAGTGCGGTAATGGCGGTTATCTTGTCGCTGAGTGCCGAGATGACCAGTATCCTGACCGATGGAAGCTGTTGAATCATGGCATCTATGCAGGTAACGCCATCCATCTCGGGCATGGTGAGATCCATCGTGACCAGTTGCGGTTGCTCCCTGGCGCTGATTTGCAGAGCCTCCGCGCCGTTGGCGGCCATGCCGCAAATAGTAAGACCCTCCAGCCCAGCATGCAGCGCTGCCCGCGCAATGCGTGAGCGCGAGACGCTGGAATCGTCGACGATCAGAAGTTTTTGTCCCATGGTTACCCCTGCTTAAGCCTGAAAGCGAATATTGAACATGGTGTAGAGATTTTTTTGTGTCTTGATGCCGAGCCGGGCACCCAGGGCGTCGATTTTCTGCTTCACGATATCCATACCCACGCCTTGTCCGGCGTCTCGGTCCACGCCGCCGGCGGTAGAGAAGCCAGGTTCGAAAATTTTCATGAGTATCTGTCTGGGATCGAGTCCGTTTAACTGCGTTTCGGTATATAAGCCCTTGTCTATCAGGGCTTGCTTGATTTTCTCGATGACCAGACCATGGCCGTCATCGCGCACCACCAGTTCATAGCCGTCCTCGACTTTGTCGAGACCGATATAAATCGCTCCCGCTGGCGCTTTCTTGTGCGACTTGCGTACGGCAATCGGCTCCACGCCATGCGCCACCGCGTTGCGCAGCAACTGCAGGGTAATGTCCTTGATTTCTTTCTGCAGCTTGCCGGGTAAAGCTTCCAGCACTGCCAGCTCCGCCGTTACGTTGACCGCCTTGTCCTGGTCGCGTGCGATACGTTGGGCCAGCGTGTGCAGGCTATCGACAAAGCTTGCGCCGGCATTTTCGTTCCGCGGGGCGGCGATGGCGCGCTCGGTACCGAATGTGGCCAGCTTGCCGTTCAGTTCCTTGACGGCGGCGATTTTTTGGAAAAACTCATCCAGGGGGCCAGGCAGGGCCAGCAGGTCGTTGTCGCTCAATGCTTCCTTCTGGCGCAGACCGGCCAGCATGCCTTCAAATTTATGGGCCAGCGATTCGAAAATCTCCAACCCAAGCGAGGCGGCTTCGCCCTTGATGGTATGGATATGCCGGAACACGACATTGACGGTTGTCCTGGGGTCTTTATGTGCCGCGCCGCCTTTCAATTCGTTGTTGACGTTGAGCAACGCCTGCTCGGTGTTGCTCAGGAATTCGGCAAGTGCCTGCGGGTTGATCTTCAGAATTTCGAGCATGGCCTCTACTTCGGTCTTCGCTTGCTTCCTGGCTTCAGCCAGCGCTATTGCCAGCTCCTGTTGTTCCGTTACGTCGAATACGGAAACCAGCAAATGTGAAATCCGGCCATTTTGCAGAACACGATTAAACTGAAATGTCAGGTAGCGAATGGTTACTTTTGCCGCATCTGCTTTGGCATGAACCGGGATGGCGACCAGGGGATTCAAATCCATCACCAAAGACTCGGTGACGCGCCCGCCGAGCAGCAGGTCGATATAGTCGATGGCTGCCGTGAACGTTTCCTCCCCCAGCATGGCTTTGAGCTTGGCGCGAAAGTCTAGGCCGGGCACGACGGTAATGCCCAGGATGGTGGAGAGCGAGGCAGAAAATTGGCTACCGACCTTGTAGTCGGTGTCGAGAAGAAACAGGCCTTCCTTTACCGTGTCCAGGATTTCGGCGGTTTCCTGCTGGGCTTGTTCGACTAGCCTGTCGGTTTCGCGCAGGCGCCGGATGAATTTGAACAGGATGAAAAGAAAATTAAGCGTGGCGAGTATCATCCCGCCGGTTTGCACGTAACGCAGGAAGTCGGCCCGCTCATTGGCATCTTTTTCGAGCTCTGTGGTTAATTTATTCATCAAGCCGAGCAATTCGAGGTTATTCGCTCTCGCGTAAGCCACTGCGGCGTCATCCTCCATGTTGGTTGACGTTCCCTTGAGCAACGGGCCTAGCAGTGCCATATAGGGCTGCCATATATGTTGGGCCTTGGACAGGGTCTCCGTATATTTACGATCCGTAAGCGCCTTTAGCCTGACTTTCTTTTCTGCCGTACCCATCACAAAACCGCCTTGCTCGAAGCTGCGCAGAGTTTGATCGAACAGGGTTACGGTTTTTTGGAGTTCGTCGTCATTCTTGGGATTGCTAATGAATCTTTCAGTGTCGCTTTGCTTGATCAGCAGCGATTTCGTCATGCGCTGCGAGAGCATGCGCTGACGGCCCGACAGGTTCAGGTTGGTCGCACTGTCCGAGAGCTGGAACGAGATATAGAAATTCAACGTCAGCACGGCCAGGTCGAAAATAAGAAAGAAGCCGACGGCAAGTATGATTTCCCGATACTTGCCCAAATATGATTTTGAGTTTGATGATTCCATCGTCAAGCGCTCCATCGCAGTTAAACAACAAGAGGTCCAGCCTCGGTTTTTATTGATTGCCAGCGTAGGCGAGGTCGCTTCGTTGCGATGGGTAATGCGGGCCGCGAATTAACGCGATCTGGTTTTCGGTAACGTCCTTGCTACCGGAAGCCGGTGTACAATTGCTGCGGTTTGCGTGAGGCAGCTTCGACTATCAGCCGAAGAGTTGTCCCCCGGATCAATGCATAGCAAAAAACAGGCCGAATCGATCCTATTTGGCTAAGAGGCTGATTAGTCTTCATAAAGAATAAAATAGCTGTCTGCTTTTGAATGTCGCAGGCACTGTTCCAGTGCAAATGAGAAAAATAGACTTTCCAACGATGCAATTCCTGGCCGTACTTGCTTATGCATAAGCGCTCCTCATTCCTCTTGTCGTTTGTATTGGCTAGCCTCGCGGCGCTGGCACCGTTTGCAATCGACACTTATCTGCCGGCTTTTCCGGCGATGGCGAATGATCTCGGCTCAACCACGCTCGGCTTGCAGCAGAGCCTGACTGCATATCTGCTGCCTTATGCGGTGATGACGTTATGGCATGGTGCAATATCCGATGCCATCGGCCGTCTGGCTGCGATTCGTTGGGGACTGATTGTGTTTGCGCTGGCTTCCATCGGCTGCGCGTTGGCACCCAATGTCGAAACGCTGTGGTTTTTCCGTGCCCTGCAGGGCATTTCGGCAGGGGCCGGCAATGTCGTGGCGCGCGCGATGGTGCGCGATCTGTTTGAAGGCGTGGCGGCACAGCGCGTGATGGCCCAGGTTCAGATGATATTTGGTCTTGCACCGGCCGTTGCGCCCATCATTGGTGGCTTGTTGCTCGGCATACACTGGCAGGCGATCTTTGCCTTCCTGTTTTTGTATGCGCTCGTTGTTCTGGCTTCCGCCTATCGCTTTCTTCCGGAGACGGTTCCTGTTGAGAAGCGTGTGCCTTTATCGGCACGTGCGGTGATGGATGGTTACCGCAAGATATTTTCCGACAAAGAATTCCGTCTGCTGGTTACCGCCTTCGGTTCGAACTTCGCCGGTTTTTTCATTTATGTTCTGGCTGCGCCGGTATTCCTGATCGAGCATCTTGGTCTGAACGAGCACCAGTTCGGCATGATGTTCGTACCAACGGTTATCGGCATGGTGACCGGCTCGTGGTTCGCGCGGCATTATGCCGGTCGTTTCCCTGAAGCCACCGTTTTACGTCTTGCATATGGCTGGATGGCGGGGGCGGTATTGATCAATATTGTCATATGTCTGTGGGCGCCCTCTGAGCCGATGTTCAATATTTTGCCGATTGCCCTTTATAACGTCGGCATGGCATTTGCAATGCCGGTTTTGTCCGTGGCGGCATTGGATAGGCATCCTCGCTTGCGCGGAACAGCGGCTTCAGGACAAGCGTTTATTCAAATGGTGTTGTCTACTGTTTCGGCCGGATTGATTATTCCGTTGTTATGGCATCATCCGCTGGGGCTCGCTCTTGGTATGGGTGCCTATTTGTTGTTAGGCTGGCTGAGTGTCAGGAAATCTTCGCTGATGGCGCGAGTTAGATTGCATGAGGATATGAGATAGCGGAAGAATTGGCGGATATGCGTCAACAATGTCGCAATCACTCTATGAGCAAGACAAGGTCGTAGGTCGCCAGATACACAAGACGCAAAAAAGGAGGCAATCGCCTCCTTTTTTTATTGCCTGACTTGATTCGGTATTGGGTTACTCAGCGAGCAGGCCGCGCTTGCCGGCCTTGCCGTTGTTGTCATCCGCATCCGGCAGAGCATCCTTCTTGCTGGTAATCGTCGGCCAGACCTTGGCGAGGCGGGCGTTCAGCTCGATGTACTCCTGCTGGTCGGCAGGTACGTCATCCTCAGCGAAGATCGCCTCTGCCGGGCATTCGGCCACGCACAGCGTGCAATCGATGCACTCGTCCGGGTCGATGGCGAGGAAGTTCGGGCCTTCCACGAAGCAATCCACGGGGCACACGTCCACGCAATCCGTGTATTTGCATTGGATACAGTTTTCGGTAACGACGTAAGTCATGGTCTACTCCAGAAAATTAGTCCGATATTTTATCAGTTTTAAAAGCGCAATTACAGCCGCAGCTTAGACCGCCATGCCTGCGCCAACCGTATTGTTGGTGCTTTCGTCGATGACGATGAACGCGCCGGTGGAGCGATTCTCGCCATAGCTGTCCACGCACAACGGCTGTGCCAGGCGGAAGCTGATGCGGGCGATATCGTTCATGCCCAGGCCTTGCACCGGTTGTTGTTCTAGCGAGTTTACGTCCACCCGGTATTCGATGGCGCCGACCTTAGCCTTGGACTCGCGCGTCGTATGGCGAATGATGTAAGTACGAGCCGGGGATAGCGGGGTCTCGGACAGCCAGCACAGCATTGCTTCGAGCTGCTTGACCGGTTCCTTGGCTTCAGAGCTCTTCACGATCATGTCGCCGCGGGAGATGTCGATTTCGTCTTCCAACAGCAGCGTGACGGATTGCTCGTGGATGGCGCGGTCCAGCTTGTCGCTGCCGAGCTGAATGGCCTTGACCTTGCTGGAGCGGCCGGACGGAAGTGCGGTGACTTCGTCGCCGACAGCAATTTCGCCGGACTCGACACGGCCCATGAATCCGCGGAAATCGTGCAGTTCCGGGTTTGAGGAATCCTGCGGGCGGCAGACATATTGCACCGGAAAACGGAAGTTTTCCGCCTTCTCGGTATGTGCGGCCGGCGCGGCTTCCAAGATGTCGAGCAGGGTCGGGCCGTCGTACCAGTTCATGGCCTCGCCGCGATCGACGATCATGTCGCCGTTCAAAGCCGACATCGGGATGAAACGGATATCGTGGCCTTCGCGCTGCAAGCCGATCTCCGTCGCAAACGCCAGGTAATCGGCGCGGATGCGGTCGAAAGTTGCCTGGTCGTAATCCACCAGGTCCATCTTGTTTACCGCGACGACGATATGCGGAATGCCGACCAGATGGGCAAGGAAGGAGTGGCGGCGCGTTTGCGTCAGCACGCCCTTGCGCGCGTCGATCAGGATGATCGCCAGGTTGGCCGTGGAAGCGGCGGTCACCATGTTGCGAGTGTATTGTTCGTGGCCAGGGGCATCCGCAATGATGTACTTGCGAGTGCCGGTGCTGAAATAGCGGTAAGCGACGTCGATGGTGATGCCTTGCTCGCGCTCGGCTTGCAAGCCGTCGGTAAGCAGGGAAAGATCGACCACGTCCATGCCGCGCTTTTTCGAAGTGCGCTCGATTTGCGTCAGCGTGTCGGCGAGGATGGTTTTGGTATCGAACAGCAGGCGGCCGATCAGCGTGCTCTTGCCGTCATCGACGCTGCCGCAGGTCATGAAGCGCAGCAGGCCATTGTCCTGGTGGTTAATCGGGGCATTCATCAGAAATAGCCTTCCTTCTTGCGTTGTTCCATCGAGGCGTCGGAGGTCTGGTCATCCAGACGCGTCGCGCCGCGCTCGGTAATAGTGGTGGTAGCGGTTTCCAGCACGATCTTGGCGACCGTGTCGGCATCGGATTCAACCGGAGCCGTGCAAGTGATATCGCCGACGGTGCGGAAGCGTACTTGCATGTCGACGATGGTTTCGCCGGGCTTGAGCTGATTGATGGTTTCGCCGTTGGCCAAAGGAACGTTGACCGGGACGATGGCGCCACCGCGAAGCACCACGTCACGCTGATGCGCGAAATAGATGCTCGGCAACTCCAGGCCTTCGCGCTCGATGTATTGCCACACGTCCATTTCCGTCCAGTTGGAGATCGGGAAGGCGCGAATATTTTCGCCTTTGTGCGAGCGTGCGTTGTAGAGATTCCACAGTTCCGGGCGCTGGTTCTTCGGGTCCCATTGGCCGAACTCGTCGCGGAAACTCATGATGCGTTCCTTGGCGCGGGCCTTTTCCTCGTCGCGGCGTGCGCCGCCGATGCAGGCATCGAACTCGAATTCGGCGATGGCTTCCAGCAGAGTGACAGACTGGTGCTTGTTGCGGGACTCGCCTTCATGTTTGAGCACCACGGTGCCGCGCTTCATGGAATCTTCCACGGAACGTACGATCAGGCGCTCGCCCAGTTCGGCCGCGCGCTTGTCGCGGAACTCGACCACTTCCTTGTAGTTGTGGCCGGTGTCGATGTGCATCAGCGGGAAGGGGAACTTGCCCGGGCGGAAGGCTTTTTCAGCCAGGCGTAGCATGCAGATGGAGTCCTTGCCGCCGGAAAACAGCAATACCGGGCGTTCGCATTGGCCCGCCACTTCGCGCATGATGTGGATGGCCTCGGCCTCGAGCCAGTCGAGGTGGGATAGGGTTTGACGTGTCAGGGTGGTCATTTCAAAGTCTCAAACTTGATAGGCGTTACAGCGCTGGCGTTCTTGACGTGCAGGCCGCATTCCTTGCCGGCCTCGTCTTCCCACCACCAGCGTCCGGCGCGCACATCCTCGCCCATGGCGATGGCGCGAGTGCATGGCGCGCAGCCGATGCTGGGGTAGTGTTTGTCGTGGAGCGCATTATACGGTACGTCATTGGCGCTGATATATTCCCACACTTCCTTCTCGGTCCAGTCCGCCAGCGGATTGAACTTGGTCAAGCCGTGGTCGGCATCGTATTCCTCGACCGGCATCTCGGCGCGGGTAACTGCCTGCTGGCGGCGCATGCCGGTGATCCAGGCTTTCTGGCCGGCCAGTGCGCGCTTCAAGGGCTCGACCTTGCGAATGCCACAGCACGCTTTGCGCAAATCGATGCTGTTGTAAAACGCATTGATGCCGTTGTCCTGCACGTATTGCTGAATGGCATCGGCTTGCGGATAGAACACGCGCAGTTCCACTTTGTCGCCGTAGCTTTCCTGCACTTTTGCCAGCAGGTCGTAGGTCTCAGGATTGAGACGGCCGGTATCCAGCGAGAAAATGCTGATGTCCGGAGCATATTTTGCGACCAGGTCGGTCAGCACCATATCTTCCGCACCCAGACTGCTGGCCAGCGTGGCCGGGCCGAATTCGTCCTGGATGCGTTCCAGCAATACCGCCACCGCGGCAATTTTGGCATCCAGGCTCATCAGTCCACCTCGTCTTCGTGGCTTGCGTGGGCATGATGCGTCGAAGCGGCATGGGCACCCATGCGCGTATGACGACGCCATACCGGCAACGGATTGTCTATTGCACCCTGATAGGGTTCGGAGAAGTCGCGCAGGCTGGCGAGGGCCTCTTCCGCGGATCGGTCGGCACGAATTGCAAATGCGTCGAAGCCGCAGCGCTTCATGTAATACAGTTGGTCGCGCAACACGTCGCCGATGGCGCGGATCTCGTTTTTGTAACCGTAGCGCGTACGCAGCATGGTGGCGATGGTAAAACCGCGGCCGTCGGCGAAGCGGGGAAAGCTGACGCCAATGACCGGCACGGTGTTGATGTCGTCCACGCTGGCGACGAGGTCCTCAACCAACTCGAAGGTTTCCAGCCAGATGCCGAGCTCGCCTGCGGCGAGACGCGGGGCAAGCGTTTCCCTGCGTGCTTGCCACACGGCCAGCGGCACGATGACGCGGCCGGTCGCCGGGACTGTAGCGCCTTCGATCTGTGCCGCAGTGGCGGCTTCCTCGCCGGTGAGCTTGAAAATCACGACCTTGCCGGCCTGCTTGCGTACGGCCTCTTCAGCCGGGGCGGGCAATTGCACGACGGTCCAGCCGTCCTCGACGACAGCATTGTTGCGGATCAGCTTAGACATGGGCGGCCTCCTTCTTTTCGCCGTAGACATGCTCCTTGAACGGCGCGACGCCGATGCGGCGCACGGTGTCGATAAAGCGTTCTTCATCGTTGCGTTGTGCAATATAGGTTTCGATCAGCTTGCCGACCACTCCCGGCACTTCCTCGGCCGCAAAGGACGGGCCGATGACGCTGCCGATGCTGGCGGAGTTGCCCTGATTGCCGCCGATGGTGATCTGGTACCACTCGGAGCCGTCCTTGTCGACGCCCAGCACGCCGATGTGGCCGACGTGATGGTGACCGCAGGAATTCATGCAGCCGGAAATGTTGAGATCGAGGTCGCCAATGTCGTGCAGGTAGTCGAGGTCGTCGAACTTCTGCTGGATCGCCTGCGCAATCGGAATGCTCTTGGCGTTGGCCAGCGAGCAGAAGTCGCCGCCGGGGCAGCAGATGATGTCGGTCAAGAGTCCGATGTTCGGCGTCGCGAAACCGACTCTCACGGCTTCCTGCCATAACTGGTAAAGATCGGACTTCTTGACGTCGGCCAAGATCAGGTTCTGCTCGTGGGACACGCGCAGTTCACCAAAGCTGTAGCGGTCCGCCAGGAAGGCGACGCTGTCCATCTGGTCTGAGGTCGCGTCACCGGGGGCGATGCCTGTCGGCTTGAGCGACAGCGTCACCGCGCGGTAGCCCGGCACCTTGTGCGCATGCACATTGCGCTTCACCCAGTTGGCGAAAGCGCGGTCCGAGGCAACTTTTGCATCGAAATCGGTAACGTTATCGCTCAGGGTTTCATAAGTCCGGCCCTGGAAAAAGCTGGAAACGCGGTCGAGTTCTTCCTGGGTAACCGTAGACGGTCCGTCCTGGATATGCGCCCATTCTTCCTCGACCTGGCGTGCGAACTCTTCGGCGCCTACTGATTTCACCAGGATCTTGATCCGGGCCTTGAAGGCGTTATCGCGGCGGCCGTAGCGGTTGTAGACGCGGAGGATGGCTTCGCAATAGCTCAGCATGTGCTGCCAAGGCAGGTGCTTGCGTATCATTGCGCCGATGGCAGGGGTGCGACCCATGCCGCCGCCCGCCCAGACTTGCAGGGCGACTTCGCCTTGGTCGTCCAGATAGAAGCCGAGACCGATGTCGTGCATCTGGATGATGGCGCGATCGGATTCGGCACCGTTGACGGCGATCTTGAACTTGCGTGGCAGATAGGCAAACTCGGGGTGGAAGGTGCTCCACTGACGCAGGATTTCCGCGTAGGGGCGCGCATCCACCACTTCGTCCGGAGCCACGCCGGCGAACTGGTCGGTGGTAATGTTGCGCACGCAACTGCCGGAGGTCTGAATGCCGTGCATCTGCACCGTCGCCAGTTCCGCGAGGATGTCCGGCACGCGCTCCAGCGCCGGCCAGTTGAACTGGACGTTCTGGCGTGTGGAGAAGTGCGCGTAACCCCGGTCATAGACTCGGGCGATATGTGCCAGCTTGCGCAGCTGTTTCGAGGCCAGCAGGCCGTAGGGAATGGCGATGCGCAGCATGGGTGCATGGCGCTGGATATAAAGGCCGTTTTGAAGGCGCAGCGGACGGAATTCGTCGTCGCTCAGTTCGCCGGCCAGATAGCGCCGGGTCTGATCGCGATATTGCGCCACGCGTTCGTCAACAATGCGTTGGTCGATGTCGTCGTAGATATACATGGTATGTGTGCTTAGTAAAAACCGTTACAGAACAAATTTGAAGCCGATCAGCATCAGCACGCCGGCCAGAACCGGACGCAAGACCTTCTCGGGGATTTTCGCGCTGATATGGCTGCCGATCCAGATCCCCGGCAGGGAGCCGATCAGCAAGCTGCCGAGCAAAGTAAAGTCGACATGCCCCAGCTGCCAGTGGCCGAAGCCGCCGATGGCGGTCAACGGGATCGCGTGCGCCAAGTCAGTGCCAACCACCTTGAGCGTAGGCAGGCGCGGGTACAGGAACAGCAACGCAACCGTACCCAGTGCGCCGGCACCGACCGATGACAATGTCACCAGTACGCCTAGAATCAGGCCTACCACGACGGTCGCCGGCGCCTGGAGGTGGTGAAAGCGCCCTGGCTTATGCTCTTCGCTGGACTGGCCCGCCTTCTGCACGTAGGTGCGGAATATCAGCGCCAGCGCGGTGAGGATCAATGCGACCCCCAGCGTGTAGGTAATCATGCCAGTGGTTTCCTTGCCTACCTTGGCGAAGTGGTTCAGCATGAACAGCGTGGCAACAGCAGCCGGCAAACTGCCTGCAGCGAGCAGGCCGACGATGCGCCACTCCACGGATTTGTGATTGCCGTGATGCACGAATACGCCGCCGGTCTTGGTGATCGCGGCAAACAGCAGGTCTGTACCCACCGCCACTGCCGGTTGGAAACCAAACAGAAATACCAGCAGGGGGGTCATCAGTGAACCGCCGCCCACACCGGTAACACCTACCAGCAGGCCGACCAGGAGGCCCGAAATGATATAACCGATATCCACGCTAAATCTCGATACTTAGGTAATCAAGCATTATAGTGGGAAAATATAGCAGCAAAATAATATGTTATTCTTGGATATATCAATTTGGTTATATGGAAATAACCTGACATGAAACTACATCAACTGCGTTACATCCGTGAAGTGGCGCGCCAAGGCCTCAATGTTTCGCTGGCCGCCGATGCCCTGCACACCTCGCAGCCTGGTGTCAGCAAGCAAATCCAGTTGTTGGAGGAAGAACTGGATCTCCAGATATTCAAACGCAACGGCAAGCGCCTGATCGGCATTACCGAACCAGGGCGCATTATCCTCGAACGGGCCGAGCAGGTGTTGCGCGAAATGGAAAACATCAAGCGCGTCGGAGAGGAGTTTACCCATGACGATAGCGGTAACCTGACGATCGCCACTACCCATACCCAGGCGCGCTATCGCCTGCCGCCGGCCGTGACCGGATTCATCGACAAATATCCCGGTGTGCGCCTGACCATCCATCAGGGAAGCCCATCGCAAGTGGCTGAACAGGTCGTTTCCACTGAGGCCGACATCGGTGTCGCGACCGAGGCGATTACCGATTATCCCGAGCTTGTTTGTCTGCCGTGTTATCAATGGAACCGCTGCGTTGTCGTGCCCAAGGGTCACCCGTTGCTCAGGGATGCGCCGCTTACGCTCGAAAAAATCGCCCGTTATCCAGTGGTGACCTATGATTTCGCCTTTACCGGCGGGTCGCTGATGACGCGCACTTTTGCCGAAAAAGGGCTGCATCCGAATTTCGTGCTGACCGCCATTGATGCCGACGTGATCAAGACCTATGTCACCCTCGGACTAGGGATCGGATTGTTGGCCAAAATGGCTTACGATCCTGATCGCGATGTCGGGCTGGAAATGCTTGATGCCAGCCATCTGTTCCCGCCCAGCACCACATATATTGGTATCCGCCGCGACTCCTATTTGCGCGGCTATATGTACGGTTTTATCCAGATGCTGGCGCCGCACCTCGACCGCAAGGCGGTGGATGCGGCTCTCAAGCAGTCCACCAGCCGCTAGTCCTTCCTCGCGTTTTCGCCGAAGCCGGTCATGATGGCGACGCCGCGCATGCGGTGATCGCCGCGCATGTAAACCAGGTAATACATGCCGGCCACGAATACCGAACCGCCGACGATATTGCCCAGGGTGGCGGCGACGATGTTATTGAAGAAGCCGGATGCGTTCAGATGCGCCAGCGCTTCGGGTGCGATATGCGAAGCGGCGACCACGGCCGGATCCTGTGCGGCAAGGAAACCGAGCGGAATGAAGAACATGTTGGCGATGCAGTGCTCGAAGCCCATGTTGACGAAGGCCGAGATCGGCAGGATCAGGCTCATGATGCGGTCGGTGACGCTGCGCGCTGCATAGCACAGCCAGACGCCGAGGCAGACCAGCACATTGCACAAAATGCCCTTGAAGAAGATTTCATTGAACGGCAGGCTGGTCTTGGTAACGGCGAGTTTGAGCGCCTGTGCGCCAAAGGCAAGATCTACGGTATGCAGAATGCCGGAGGCGTAAGCCAGGGCTACGGTGCCCAGGCAGCCGATCAGGTTGGCGAAATAGATCCAGAACCAGTTGCGCACGACGGCGCG
>DATHWE010000043.1:0-5548 GCA_035460905.1 Methylophilaceae bacterium
TCACGCACTTCGCCAATGATAGCTGAGGGGACTGCCGGCATATCGGCAAGGCCGATCAGCCAGCCATCGGCATGGTGATTGTAAGCGACGCCGGCGGCCAAGCTGGCGGACATGCCAAGTAGGGCGTCCGGGCAAATACACCAACGAATCCCAGCCGCCTTTTCCGGCCCCAGTGTCTGCTCGATCTGTCGCCGCAGCTCGTCGCTGTCGGCACGGACAACCACCGTCACCTGCGAGAAAGTTTCCAGCCACGGCGACAGGCTACGCGCGATCAGCGGTATCGTGTTATTTCCTGCATTCACCGGATGTAGCAGCTTGTCCGCCCCGAAGCGCCGCGAAGCACCGGCAGCGAGCACGACGGCCGCGATTTCCTTCACGTGCTTATGCCAGCGTCTCGGTGTCGAACGGCATCCGGCGCAGCCTTTTGCCCGTCAATGCAAAGACCGCGTTGGCCACGGCGGGCGCAATCGGCGGCGTACCTGGCTCGCCGATGCCGGTCGGCGGCGCATCGCTCTGGACGATATGCACTTCCACCTGCGGCATCCTTGAAAGACGCAGCGCCGTGTAATCGTGAAAATTGGACTGAACTACCCGTCCGTTTTCCAGCGTAATCGCGCCTTGCAGCGCTGCCGACAACCCGTATACCACGGCGCTTTCGACTTGCTGGCGCACGCCGTCCGGATTGACCACCATGCCGCAATCCACGGCGCAAGTGACCTTGTGCACGCGGACTTTGCCGTCCTCCAGCGACACCTCGGCCACTTCGGCGACATAACTGTGGAAAGACTCGTGCACCGCCACGCCGAACGCGTGCCCGGCGGGCAACTTCTTGCCCCATCCGGCCTTTTCCGCAGCCAGCTTGAGCACGCCGGCATGGCGCGGCGCCTTTTCCAGCAAGGCAAGACGGTATTGCACCGGGTCCTGGCCCGCCATATGCGCCAGTTCGTCCATCATCGTCTCCACGATGAATGCGGTGTGCGAGTGGCCGACCGAACGCCACCATTGCACCGGCACCTGGTTTTTCGGGCTGTGAATGTCTACCTGCAGATTCGGTATGGCGTACGGTATCGTCGCCGCGCCCTCGATGGATGTCTGATCAATGCCATCCTTGACGAGAAAGCCTTCGAACGGCGTACCCGTGACAATGGACTGACCAACGATGGTGTGCTGCCACGCGATCGGCTTGCCATCCTTGCCGATGCCGGCCTCGATGCGGTCGGCCCACATCGGGCGATAATAGCCACCGCGCATGTCGTCTTCGCGCGTCCACACCACCTTGATCGGTTTGCCGATCACCTTGGCCGTTTGCACGGCTTCGATCACAAAATCGGACATCGGGTTGGCACGCCGGCCAAAACCGCCGCCAAGATAAGTTGTATGGATTTCCACCTGCTCCGGCTTGAGCCCGGCGACTTTCGCGGCAGACGCATGATCCATGGTCTGCGCTTGCGTGCCGGTCCAGATGCCGCAATGGTCGGGCTTGAGATCGACGACCACATTCAGCGGTTCCATCATCGCATGTGCCAGATAAGGCACCTCGTATTCGGCGCTGACGCTTTTGTGCACCTTTTTTAACGCCCCGGCAGGATCGCCGTCCTTGCGCGCGACGGCACCGGGCTTTTTGGCCATTTCCAGATAGTCTGCACGCATCTTTGGCGTGGAGAGCGCGGCACCCGCCCCTTCATCCCATTCAATCTTGAGCATTTCGCGCGCGGTCTTGGCCGGCCAGAAGCCGTTGGCCGCCACTGCAATGCCGGTGGGCACCTGGTACACGCCCTGGACGCCCGGCACCTTGCGCGCTTCGTCGGCATTGAAACTCTTCACCTTGCCGCCGAACACCGGGCTGCGCGCGATCAATACCGTCAGCATGCCCGGCAGATACACATCCAGCCCGAACTGCGCGCTGCCATTGACCTTTTCCGGCGTGTCGATGCGCTTCACCGGCTGGCCGATCAGCTTGAAATCCTTGGCATCCTTCAGGGTTACATTTTCCGGCAGCGGCAATTTTCCTGCCGCGTCCGCGAGCTTGCCATAGCTCAGCGATTTACCGCTCGCGACATGAATCACCTGCCCGTTTTCGGCGCGGCACGCGCTTTCCGGCACGCCCCATTCCTGGGCTGCAGCGCGCACCAACAGCACGCGGGCGCTGGCACCGACGCGACGCAACTGCTCCCAGGAGGACGACACACTGGAGCTGCCGCCGGTGATCTGCATGCCGAAACCGGTATGGTTGTATACCGCGCCTACCGGCGCCGACTCGACGCGAATCTTGCTCCAGTCGGCTTCCAGTTCCTCGGCGATCAGCATCGGCAGCGAGGTGTAGACGCCCTGCCCCATCTCGGACTTGTTGACGACCACGGTAATGGTGTCATCCGCAGCAATGCGAATGAAAGCGTTGGGCGGAAATACCTGAGCCGGCGCAGCGTCGGCTGCAAATGCGCGCCCGCCTTTCACCGGCAGGTAGAAACCGATCACCAGCCCGCCGACCAGCGCGGCGGAGCCCTTGAGGAAATTGCGGCGATTGGGATTATGTTCGGCGAGGATTTTCATTTGGCTTCTCCCTGCAATTCGGCGGCCTTGTGGATTGCCGCACGGATCCGGTTGTAGGTACCGCAGCGGCACAGGTTGCCTTCCATCGCGGCGGTGATCTGCGCATCGTCGGGCTTGGGGTTCTGCTGCAGCAGCGCGGTCGCCGCCATGATCTGGCCGGACTGGCAGTAGCCGCATTGCGGCACGTCCACCTCCTGCCAGGCTTGCTGCACTGTTTTCCCGAGCGCCTGTTCGGCGAGGCCTTCGATAGTGGTGACCTGCTTGCCGCTCACCGCCGAAACCGGCGTCACGCAGGAACGAATGGCCTGCCCGTCCAGATGCACGGTGCAGGCGCCGCACTGGGCCATGCCGCAGCCGTATTTGGTACCGGTGAGATGCAGATGATCGCGCAGCACCCACAGCAGCGGGGTATTGGGATCGGCATCGACCTCGGCGGCTTTGCCGTTGATGGTGAGAGAAATCATGACAGGGTCTCCTGAGTATTGGTCTGGCTGACGCAAGCTGCGCTGGCCGGTTGCGGTTGATGACGTACGGAAATCAGATGAGCGAGGATGGCGACGGCGATCTCCGGCGGGGTACGGCTGCCGATGGAAAGACCGACCGGCCCGTGCAGGCGGTCGATTTCGTCGGGGGTTAAATCAAAGAGTGCCAAGCGCTCGCGACGGCGGGCGTTGCTGCTTTTGGAACCGAGCGCGCCGACGTAAAACGCCGGAGACTTCAGCGCTTCCAGCAGCGCCATGTCGTCCAGCTTGGGGTCGTGGGTGAGCGCGATGATGGCGGTGCGGCTGTCGGCCTGCAAGGCAAGCACCGCATCGTCTGGCATATCGGAAAGCAGCGTGGTATCGGGGACGCCCCACACTTCGCGAAACTCCTCGCGCGGGTCGCAGACGATGACCTGGTAATCCAGGGCCTGCGCCATGCGGGCCAGGTATTCCGAGGTCTGCCCGGCGCCGATGATCAGCATCCGCCATTGCGGGCCGTGCACCGTCGTCAGCGTTTCACCGTCATAGGCCATCGCATCGTCGCGTCCGGCATCGTTCACGGCGATACGCAACGAAGCGAGATGCAAGGTGCGCGACACCAGACGGTGGTTGCGGATATGCGCCAGGACGTCGTTCACCCAGCCGGCTTCCAGCACCGGCTCGACCACCAGGCGCATCGCGCCGCCGCAGGGCAGGCCGAAGCGTCGGGCCTCTTCGCGCGTGACGCCGTAAACCACCATTTCTGCACGCTCAGCCGGCAACTGCCCGTTCTGCGCACGCAGGATGAGATCGTCCTCGATGCAGCCGCCGGAAACGGAACCGATGGAAAGGCCATCGCCGCGCACGGCCAGCATCGCACCGGGCGGACGCGGGCTGGAACCGAAGGTTTCTACCACCGTCACCAGCCAGACTTTTTCACCTGCCGCCTGCCACTCGTGCAAGGCGTTTAGGACAGAAAGATCAACGCTATCCAAAGGACCTCCATTTTTGAGGTGATTTAGGCGCTTGGGAAAGTTTCCGCAGCATGATCATCGCACTTCAGGCCATAGCCGGATAGTCGGTATAACCCTTTTCCGTGCCGCCGTAGAACGTGCTCTGGTCGGCCGGATTCAGTGGCGCATCGATGCGAAAGCGTTCCACCAGGTCGGGATTGGCAATGAACGGCACGCCGTAAGCGACGCAATCCGCGTGCCGCGAAGCAATGGCCTCAGTACCGCGCGCCTTGTCATAACCACCATTGGCGATGTAATTGCCGCGATACGCACGACGCAATTCGTCAAAATCGAACGCCTGCGGCGCTTCGTCGGACATGCCGGCTTCGACCACATGCAGATACGCCAGGCCGAACGGGCTCAACGCATCCGCCACTTGGTTGAACAGCGCCTGCGGATTCGAGTCCCGGATGTCGTTGAACGGATTGATCGGCGAAATACGCACGCCCACGCGATCCGCACCCCACACCTTGCTCACCGCCGACACCACTTCCAGCAGCAGGCGAGTGCGGTTGGCGATGGAGCCGCCGTACTGGTCGGTGCGCCTGTTGGTGCTGTCGCGCATGAACTGGTCGAGCAGGTAACCGTTGGCGCCGTGCACTTCGACACCGTCGAAACCGGCTGCCAGTGCATTCTCGGCAGCAACGCGAAAGTCGTCGACGATCCCCGGAATTTCTTCTGTCGTCAAGGCACGCGGCGTGACGAAATCCTGCAAGCCGGTATAGGTAAACGCCTGCCCTTCCGGTTTGATCGCGGATGGCGCAACCGGCAATGCGTTGTCCGGCAGCAACGAAGGATGCGAAATACGCCCGACTTGCCACAGTTGCAGGAATATCTTGCCACCCTTGTCGTGCACGGCATCGACCACTTTTTTCCAGCCGGCAACCTGGGCACTGCTATGGATGCCAGGCGTGGCCGGGTAGCCGTGGCCCATTTCGGAAATCGGCGTGGCCTCGGTAATAATCAGTCCGGCCGAGGCGCGCTGTTCGTAGTATTCGACGTTAAGCGGCTGCGGCACGTTGCCCTCGCCGGCACGGTTGCGGGTCAGCGGGGCCATGACGATACGGTTGCGCAATTCGTTGCGGCCGAGCTTGATGGGGGTAAATAGGTCGGTCATGTTGTGTTCCTTGAGTTAAGTAGGCTGGATAATCGCTAAAAACCCCGGTCAGTGATGCTGCCTTATTGCTTCACGCCTTCGATCAGCAGTGTAATTTCGATGTTGTCGCCGACAGGTGCGTTGGGCTTGAGTGGCCAGGCGAAACCGTAATCGGAAGCCTTGATCGTGGTATGTGCCTCGATGCCCATGCGGTTGCCGCCCCACGGATCCTGACCGTAACCCAGCACGCGGAACGGGAAGGAAATCTCCTTGGTTACGCCATGCAGCGTGAATTGGCCGGTAAGCACGCCCTCGTTCGGGCCGAGCGCCTCAACCTTGGTGCTGACGAAGCGCATTTCGGAGAATTTGCCGGCGTCGAGGTAATCTTCCTTCTTGATGTGATCGTCGCGCTTGGCGTGGCTGCTGCT
>DATHWE010000044.1:0-5175 GCA_035460905.1 Methylophilaceae bacterium
GCCAGCGCGGATCCGCCCATGCGGTTGCGGCCCTGCCCGAGATCGATGGCAATCAGTTGCGTGTCGCCGAGATCCGTGCGCAGTTGCGGCGTCAGCGTCTTGCGTGCATCGGTGACAGGCGCAAAAGCGGAAACCACCAGCGAAATCGGTGCGGTCACGGCTTTTTTCTCGCCCTGCTCGTCCCACACCGTCTTCATCGACATGGAGTCCTTGCCGACCGGAATGCTGATACCCAGCGCCGGGCACAGTTCCATGCCGACGGCCTTCACCGTGTCGTACAACGCGGCATCTTCGCCCGGATGCCCGGCGGGGGCCATCCAGTTGGCAGACAGTTTGAGTTCGGAAATATCCGCAATTGCCGCTGCGGCAATGTTGGTGAGGGATTCGCCTATCGCCATGCGGCCGGATGCCGGAGCGTCGATCAGCGCCAGCGGGGCTTTTTCACCGATGGCAAAAGCTTCGCCGACATAGGTTTCATAACCGGCCAACGTTACCGCCACATCAGCCACCGGCACCTGCCACGGGCCGACCATCTGGTCGCGTGCGATCAAACCTGTCACGGTACGGTCGCCGATGGTGATCAGGAAAGTCTTGTCGGCCACGCCCGGCAGACGCAGCACGCGATGCGCAGCCTCCTCAAGATCGAGATCCGAGGTATCGAAAGCCGACAGCTTGCGCGGCTCATGCTTCACGTCGCGCGTCATTTTTGGCGGTTTACCCAGCAGCACGGAGAGATCCATGTCCACCGGCTTGTTGCCGAAATGGCTGTCTTCCACCGTCAGATGACGCTCGGCGGTTGCCTCGCCCACCACGGCAAACGGGCAACGCTCGCGTTCGCAGATTTCGGCAAAGCGTGCGAGATCATCCTTGGCTACTGCCAGAACATAGCGTTCCTGCGACTCATTGCACCACAGTTCGCGCGGGCTCATGCCCGGCTCTTCGTTTTGAATATCGCGCATCTTGAAGTGCGCGCCGCGCTCGGCGTCGTTCACCAGTTCGGGGAAGGCATTGGACAAACCACCCGCGCCGACGTCGTGAATCGCCAAAATGGGGTTGTGGTCGCCCAACTGCCAGCAGCGGTCGATCACTTCCTGCGCCCGGCGCTCCAGTTCCGGATTGCCGCGCTGTACGGAGTCGAAGTCGAGGTTTTCGATATTGGCGCCGGTATCCATGCTGGACGCCGCGCCGCCGCCGAGGCCGATCAACATCGCCGGGCCACCCAACTGGATCAGCGCCGCGCCTGCCGGAATCGGGTGTTTTTTGGAATGCTTGGCGGAAATATTGCCCACGCCGCCTGCCAGCATGATGGGCTTGTGGTAGCCGCGTACTTCCCTGGTGTTATCTGGGCCGACGGATTCGATTTCCAGCGTGCGGAAGTAACCGGCAATGTTGGGACGGCCGAATTCGTTGTTATACGCCGCGCCGCCCAGCGGGCCGTCGATCATGATCTGCAACGCGGAAGCGATGCGCCCCGGCTTGCCGTAATCGTTTTCCCAAGGCTGTTTGAAATTGGGGATATTCAGGTTGGAAACCGAGAAGCCGGCCAGGCCCGCCTTGGGCTTGGAGCCGCTACCGGTTGCGCCCTCGTCGCGGATTTCTCCGCCGGCGCCGGTGGCAGCACCGGCAAACGGGGAAATCGCGGTCGGGTGGTTGTGCGTTTCCACCTTCATCAGGAAGTGCATGTCTTCCTCGACGAAGCCATACTTGCCATCGGCCTGCGGGTAGAAGCGTTTGGTCTTGCCGCCCTGCACGATGGAGGCATTGTCGGAATACGCCACCACGGTCTTGCCGGGGTTGAGCTTGTGCGTGTTGCGGATCATGCCGAACAGCGACTGCGCCTGCACCACGCCGTCGATCACCCAGTCGGCGTTGAAAATCTTGTGGCGGCAGTGTTCGGAATTGGCCTGCGCGAACATCATCAGCTCGACGTCGGTCGGATTGCGGCCGATACGGGTGAAGTTCTCCACCAGATAATCGATTTCGTCCGGCGACAGTGCCAGCCCCATGTCGGAGTTGGCCGCCACCAGCGCCGCCTTGCCGCCGCCGAGGATATCCACCGTGGACAACGGCGCCGGCTGCGCCTCGTGGTACAGCTTTTCCGCATCATCCAGGCTACCGAACACCGCTTCCGTCATGCGGTCGTGGATATGCGCTTTCAAGGCACGTTTTTCGTCTTCGGTCAGCGGGCTGCCGTCGGCCGTCGCGGCGTAATAGGCAATGCCGCGCTCCAGACGCTGCATGGATTCCAGCCCGCAGTGGCGAGCGATGTCTGTTGCGCGTGAAGACCACGGCGAAATCGTGCCGGGACGCGGAATTACCAGGAACAACTCACCAGACGACGTCTCTTCCGCCATCTTGGGGCCGTAGGTCAGGATTTTTTGCAGGGTTTCCTGCTGCGCGGAAGACAGCTCGCCCTCGCTCCAGGCGAAGTGCCAGAATTCGGCATAAAGATGTGAAATGCGCGGTGCGGCGCTTTTCAGCGCAGCCAGGATTTTATCAAGACGGAACGGGGAAAGAGCGGCACTACCACGGAGACGGAGCATGAGGATTCAGGCGAACGTAAAAAGCTGAATTTTAGCAGAAAACGCTCCCTGCTTATGGATGCAAAAGCATCCCTGTCAGCCATGTACCAACGCTGATGGGGAATCGTGCGGAATCCGCCCCTCAATCACTCGCTTTGCGTGTATCCGCACACCCGATTCCGTCCCTCGCTCTTCGCCTTGTACAACGCCTGATCGGCCTGATTGAGCAGCATGTCGATATTCGTGTCCTTGCCCTCCAGCGTGGCAACACCCAACGAAACGGTGAACTGCAAGGGCAAGCCACTCGGCATGGCCACTTTTGCGGTAGCGAGGGCGGCGCGCAGACGTTCGGCGGCTTCAATGGCCTGATCGTTTCCGGTTTCGGGCAGCAGGATGGCAAATTCTTCGCCTCCAACGCGGCCGATGACATCGATATCGCGCAGCGTGGCGCGGCTGATTTCCGAGAGTTTTTGCAGAACGGTATCGCCGACCTTGTGGCCGTAGGTGTCGTTGACCTGCTTGAAATGATCCACGTCCATCATCACGATGGAAAGTTCGCTGCCGTAGCGCGAGGCACGGGTCAGCTCGTGTTCGGCACTTTCGAGAAAATAGCGACGGTTGGCGAGACCGGTCAGGTAGTCGTAATAGGCGCGCCGCTCCAGCTCGTCGTAGGTGTAGCGGTTTTCGATGGCGATGCCGGCCAGGTTGGCGGCGAAACCGATACGCTCGATGTCGTCCAGGGTGGGCTCGGCCGGCGTGGGGTGATAAATGGCGAAGGTTCCCAGCACCTTGCCGCGGGAGGAAAGTATCGGCTCCGACCAGCAGGCGCGCAGCCCCGCCTTTTCGGCAAGTTGTTTGTAATCTTTCCAGTACTCGTGCGTCATGATGTCTTCGACGATCACGCGCTGGCCGCAGTAAGCGGCCGTGCCGCAAGAGCCGACGCCCATGCCGATTTCCACGCCATGGATCGCATTGTTGTAGAACTCGGGCAGATCGGGTGCGGAGCCAGTCAGCAAATGCCGCCCCTCGGCATCCATCAGCAATACGCTGCACAGCGACGACTTATCCTCGGACTGCACCTGATGCACGATAGCATCCAGAATGTCCGACAGCGGCGCACCCTTGGCGACCATTTCCAGCATGGAGTCATGCGCCAGCTTGCGCTGCTCGCTGAGCCAGTGGTCGGTGATGTCGCTGAAATTGACCAGCCGGCGCTCGCCGACCCAGGACACATGAATCAGCACACGGCGTGTGGAGCCGTCCTTGCAGGTCACGGTAGCCTCCAGTTCGGGCGGGGTGGTGCCGGTGCCATGCGAAAGCGCCACCTCGTTGAACCATGCGCGAATAACGCGATTCCGGTAACTCTCGTCGGGATAGGCTTGGCGGTACCAGCTTTCGAGATCGGGAATATCGTCGAGCGTATAGCCGAAAAGGTGCTGGAACTGGCGATTGATGTACTCGATCTTGCCATCGGCATCGGACCAGCCGATGGCGACGGGCGAGGATTCAAGGATGTCTTCCAGTTGAACCTGATGCTCGATGTGTCTGGTGAGGTCGCGTTCCATCGATGTCTGGCGCAATCTTGCCAAACCGCTTGCGGCAAGCGTGTGCGCCATCTCCACCATGCAGACCATCAAGGCTTCCATGCGCGATTTGTCGACAACTGGAATCGCCGCAATCGATTCGAGGTATTCCGTTTCGTTGAATCCAAACTGTTGCGCCTGCGCACGGAAAAACGCCATGTCGGGCGGCGCGTGCAGCACCTGGCCCAGGAAAAGCGTCGCCAATTGGCGGCCTTCTATGACAATAGGCGTCGCATAATCCATCAAGCCGTTGCGGCAAGCCACCCCGCAGACCTGACCCTCGCGCAAGTCATGCATGATCGCCAGATTGCTTTCACGGCAGCGCTCGGCGGACTCCTCATTGACGCGATGAAAGCGTGCGCAGGCATTTTCCCACCCTGCCTGGGATAGCAGCTCACCGTCCGCGTTCACCACGCCATTGGGAATGCCCGTCGCCTGAAAAAAACTGTCCAGCATGCGAGCGAAGGCCGGCATATCCACGAGATCGTGGAATTGATACTGGGAAATGTCGGAGTTTTCTGGTGGCATTGCCTTGAACGATCATTTTGACGTTTGTTTTTTTAATTATAGTGTGACAAACGCTTTATTTGATTGAAAAAGCCTAACCCTATTATAAGAAAGAGATAACTTTCATCTTCGACGATATCGGCACGCGAGTTTGAGCAGCTACGCTCCTGAAACAGGTAGAAGGTTAGTCCGGATTTTTCTCCTGCACTTTTCCATCCGCGCCCAATCAAATCAAGGTCGGTGCGCCTTTTCGGTTACCATGGTTTTTCATTCTGGCATTCCTGCCACCCTTCTCACAGGAGCTACACATGGCTGATCTCGCAAGTGAACTGAACAAGGAAATTTCTGGCTCGGAAGCAACGATACGCCTTACCAACGGCGAATCGTTTCGCATGGCGGGCGACGTTGAGTCCGTCGCCGATAATTTCATCAAGGTCGGGTTATCCAATAATCCGGACAAGAAGGGCCGCATGCTGGTGAATATCAATCACATCGTCAGCATCGACTGGTATGTAAGTTAACTGGTTTAGTAATCGATGGCGCCGAACACCTTGCGGATCAGG
>DATHWE010000045.1:0-4383 GCA_035460905.1 Methylophilaceae bacterium
CCGTTATGGCGAAGACGGCACGATACAGGGCGCGTTGGAATTGTTTTGCATCCCCTACACCGGCAGCGGCGTGATGGCAGCGGCGGTGGGCATGGATAAATGGCGCACCAAGTTGTTGTGGCAGGCGGCGGGTATCCCGACGCCGGAATTCGAAATGTTGAATGCTGACAGCGACTTCGACGCTGTGGAAGCACGTCTCGGCTTGCCGATATTCGTCAAGCCCGCCAACGAGGGTTCCAGTATCGGCATCAGCAAGGTGAAGACCAAGGGTGGCCTGCGCGCCGCGTATGAAGAGGCCGCCAAATACGACCCGTTGGTGATCGCGGAGAAATTCGTCGGCGGCGGCGAATATACCGTGGGCATCCTCGGCGATCAGGCGCTGCCTATCATCCAGATCGTGCCCGCCAACGAGTTCTACGACTACGAAGCGAAATACATCCGCGACGACACGCGTTACCTGTGTCCGTGCGGTCTGCCGGAAGCGCAGGAAGCCGCGATCCGCGCACAGGCATTGCAGGCCTTCCGCGTGCTGGGCGGCAGCGGCTGGGGCCGCGTCGACTTCCTGATGGATGAGGCGGGCAAGCACTATTTCCTGGAAGCAAATATGTCGCCGGGCATGACCGATCACAGCCTGGTGCCGATGGGGGCCCGTGCAGCGGGGATATCGTTCGACGAGCTGGTGTTGAAGGTATTGGAGATGGCCCATGTGGGATAGGCCCAAAGCGATGCTTTGGTTTGCCAACTTCCTGTATGCGCTGGCGGCGGTGCTGCTGCTGTATTCGGTGCTGTTCGTGGTGGTCCACCTGCCGATCTTTCCTTTGAAGGAGGTCAAGGTGGAAGGCGCGCTGACGCACGTCACTCGTGACCAGATCAAGCTGATCGTGGACCGTCACCTGCGCGGCAACTTCTTTACGCTGGATCTGATCCAGGCGCGCAATGCCTTCCAGAAGCTGCCGTGGGTGCGCAACGTGAGCGTGCGCCGGCGCTGGCCGGACAAGCTGGAGGTGACGGTGGAAGAGCATCGCGAGCTGGCGCGCTGGGGCAACATCGCCCTGGTCAACAGTCACGGCGAATTGTTCCATGCCGCATCGGACAGCGAGTTGCCGGTGTTTTTCGGGCCGGGTAACGGCGTGCGCGAAGTGGCTGAGCGCTACGGCAGCTTCAGCGCGCAGCTCGCCCCGACCGGAATGAAGATCATGCAGCTTGCGCTGTCGCCGCGCCGCGCGTGGGAAATCGGCACCGACAGCGGCATGGTGATCGAAGTGGGGCGCGAACAGATGGAGGCGCGCTTGAAGAAATTTGCCGGCGTTTACGCCAAGACGCTGGGCAGCCTGAATGTGAAAGTGGCATATGCCGACCTGCGCTATCCGAACGGATTCGCAGTACGCAAACCGGTCAAGAGCGCCAAACCGGCAGCACCGGTAACGAACAAAACGGGAGCGGCGTAATCGCCGCCGGGACGGAGAAAGCATGAGCAGGATCAAGGAACAGAAAAATCTAATCGTCGGCCTCGACATCGGCACTTCGAAGATCGTCGCGATCGTCGCCGAGTTGCAGCCGGACGGAAACCTCAAGGTCATCGGCCTCGGGCAGCACCCCTCGCGCGGCCTGAAGAAAGGCGTTGTGATCAATATCGACTCGACGGTGCAGGCGATCCAGCGCGCGCTGGAAGAAGCCGAGCTGATGGCCGATTGCAAGATTACCAGCGTGTTCACCGGCATCGCCGGCAGCCATATCAAGAGCCTCAACTCGCACGGCATGGTGAAGATCAAGGATGCCGAAGTGGCGCAGGCCGACGTGGACCGTGTGATCGAAACCGCGCGTGCGATTGCACTGCCGTCGGACCAGCAGATTCTGCACATCCTGACGCAGGAATTCATCATCGACGGCCAGGAAGACGTACGCGAACCGATCGGCATGAGCGGCATGAAGCTGGAAGTGAAGGTGCATATCGTCACCGGCGCGGTCTCGGCGGCGCAGAACATCGTCAAGTGCGTGAAACGCTGCGGTTTGGAAGTGACCGACCTGGTGCTGCAGCCGCTGGCATCCAGCGTTTCCGCGTTGACCGAAGACGAAAAGGAGCTGGGCGTGTGCCTGGTCGATATCGGCGGCGGCACGACGGACATCGCGGTATTCAAGCAGGGCGCGATTCGCCATACCGCGGTGGTGCCGATTGCCGGCGACCAGATGACGAATGACGTCGCGGTTGCGTTCCGCACGCCGACGCAATCGGCCGAGGACATCAAGGTCAAGCATGGCTGTGCGCTGCGCCAGCTGGCGGACCCCAAGGAAATTGTCGAGGTGCCGGGCGTGGACGGCCGCGATCCGCGCCAGCTCTCAGTGCAGACGCTGGCCGAAGTGATCGAGCCGCGCGTGGTCGAGCTGTATGAATTTGTGCTGGGCGAACTGCGCCGCAGCGGCATGGAAGAAATGATCGCCTCCGGCATCGTCATCACCGGCGGCAGCAGCATGATGAAGGGCATGGTGGAGCTGGGTGAGGAAATCTTCCACATGCCGGTACGACTCGGTTTGCCGCGCTATGTCGGCGGACTTTCGGAAGTCGTGGGGAATCCGCGCTACGCCACCGGCGTGGGGCTGGTGTTGATGGGCAAGCAGCAAATCGAACGCCACATCCAGGGGCAACTGGAATCGAATTCGTTCGAACGTGTTTGGGAAAAGATGAAGAGTTGGTTCCAGGGCAATTTCTGACCTGGAAAAGCAGAGTTACGGCACTAGATTTAATCAGTTACGGCAGACAAAGGAGGAAGTGAAGATGTTTGAAATCATGGATAGGGATTCACAGGAAGCAGTCATCAAGGTGATCGGTGTGGGCGGTTGCGGCGGCAACGCAATTGAGCACATGATCGACAACAACGTGAATGGCGTCGAGTTCATCGTCGCCAACACCGACATGCAGGTGCTGAAGAAGAGCCGCGCCAAGATCCAGTTGCAGCTGGGTGCGGAACTGACGCGCGGCCTGGGTGCGGGCGGCCGTCCCGAAATGGGTCGCGAAGCGGCTCTGGAAGACCGTGAACGTATCGCCGAGATCATCGACGGCGCGGACATGCTGTTTATCACCGCCGGCATGGGCGGCGGCACCGGCACAGGTGCGGCTCCGGTTGTGGCGGAAGTGGCGCGTGAACTGGGCATTCTGACGGTGGCTGTGGTCACTAAGCCTTTCGCATTCGAAAACAAACGCATGAAGCTGGCGGATGAAGGCGTGGCGGAACTCACCAAATACGTCGATTCGCTGCTGGTGGTACCCAACGAGAAGCTGATCCAGGTTCTTGGCGGCAAGATCACCGTCAAGGAAGCCTACCGCGCGGCTAATGGCGTGTTGCATAACGCTGTCAGCGGCATCGCCGAAGTCATCAACGGCGAAGGCATGGTGAACGTGGACTTCGCCGACGTGCGTACCGTGATGTCCGAAAACGGCATGGCAATGATGGGCTCCGCGATTGCGTCCGGCGAGAATCGTGCGCGCATCGCCGCGGAACAGGCCGTCAACAGCCCGTTCCTGGAAAACGTCAACCTGGAAGGCGCACGCGGCGTTCTGGTCAACATTACCTCCAGCGCCGACAGCTTCACCATGGACGAATTCTACGAGGTGATGAACACGATCAAGTCGTTTACCGCGGAAGACGCTTCGGTGTTCTTCGGCAACGTGTTCGACGAATCGCTGGGCAACGACCTGCGCATTACGCTGGTGGCGACCGGTCTGGCCGGCGGTGCAGCACGCCGCGCGCAAAAGCCGGAAATGCGCATGGTGGCGCCGCTGATGAACGGAACCAACAACCAGCCGATGTTCGTGGGCGGTACCGTCGAAGACGACGCACCGGCCGCATTCCGCCCGAATGCACGCCGCGCGCAGGTGGAAGCAATGAAGAACACCGGCATGGACGAGTTCGATATTCCGGCATTTTTGCGCAAGCAAGCGGATTAATCGACCCGGTAGCTGTCATAGAGGTGTAACAAGGCGAAGCTGTCTTCGCCCATAGTGTTCGTGAAGCGAAAGAGGCACGGTTTGTGCTATCATTGCAGGTGATTGGTTATTAAGGATTATCGGGTGTTGAAGCAGCGTACATTGAAGCATGTGATCCACGCCACGGGCGTTGGTCTGCATACCGGCGACAAGGTGAAGATCACCTTGCGGCCTGCTGCGCCCGATACCGGCATCGTTTTCCGCCGGGTCGATCTCGATAGCCCTGTAGAAATCAAAGCCCTGCCGCAACACGTCAAGGACACCCGGCTCTCCTCCACGCTGGATGTCGATGGCGTGCGCGTCGCCACGGTCGAGCATCTGATGTCTGCCCTTGCCGGCCTGGGCATCGATAACGCATACATCGACCTCACCGCTTCCGAAGTGCCTATTCTCGATGGTAG
>DATHWE010000046.1:0-16000 GCA_035460905.1 Methylophilaceae bacterium
AGTGCAGAAATTTCCGGCGCTGTAACGAAATCGCCCCCCGAGCCGAATTTCTGCATGCCGGCGCTGTAATAGCCAAGCCCCGGGGCATACAAAGCCATCTCCATGTACCGGGAAAAATCGAGCCAGCCGCCGGAGGCGGCAATTTGGGCGCGGATAGCGCCAGTGACAGCCGCACTGTGCGTAAGCTGCTCTGCTGAAGGTTGGGGGAGTGATGTCATCTGAGGGATAGCCGGTCAATATGGTAAATTATAACCTTCGCCCGGATTCTGCCTATCGTGAACAACCCTCAGAACAAAGTCATCCTTATCACCGGCGGCGCCAAGCGCGTTGGCGCGGCGATTTGCCGCCTGCTGCACGAGCGCGGGGCCAACCTGATGATTCATTACCGCCAGTCACTGGGCGAGGCACGGGCATTGCAGTCCGAGCTCAATCTCAAGCGCCCGAATTCGGTTGCGATCATCCAGGGCGACCTGCATAACCTGCACAAGCTGGCCGGGTTGGTTCAGGAAACGGTTAAGCATTTCGGACGGCTGGACGTTCTGATCAACAACGCATCCAATTATTATCCGACCGAACTAGGCGAAATCAGCGAAAAGCAATGGGACGACCTGGTCGGGATCAATCTGAAAGCCCCGCTATTCCTGTCGCAAGCCGCTGCGACGGAGCTCGGCAAACATCTAGGTTGCATCGTCAATATTACCGATATGCATGTCGAGCGCCCGAAAAAAGGCTATGTGGTCTACAGCGCGGCCAAAGCCGGGCTGGTTACGCTCACACGCTCGCTGGCGCACGAACTCGGACCGGATGTGCGAGTCAATGCCGTGGCACCAGGTCCCGTATTGTGGCCGGAAGACAATCCGCAGTTCGACGAGGTCTACCGCCAGCGAGTGATCTCGCAAACCTTGCTGAAGCGCGTCGGCCAGCCGGAAGACGTCGCCAAGGCTGTGCGCTTCCTGATCGAAGACGCTCCGTTCATCACCGGACAGGTCATTGCCGTCGACGGCGGCCGTTCGATTAATTTATAGAATCTTCATGATGCAACACTATCCAGAAAACGCTTCCGCCACCTTCCTGCGACAACGCAACAAACTCATCAGCTCGGTCGGCAAGGCCATCGGCGATTACAACATGATCTCGGACGGCGACACCATTCTTGTCTGCATGAGCGGCGGCAAGGATTCGCATGCGCTGCTGATGCTGCTGCTGGCATTGCAGGAGCGGGCACCCGTGGATTTCAAGCTGATAGCGATGAATCTCGACCAGAAGCAGCCGAATTTTCCGGAGCACATCCTGCCGGCTTATCTGGACAAGCTTGGGGTGGACTACCGCATTGTCGAGGCAGATACCTACTCGGTGGTGAAGGAAAAAATTCCCGAAGGCAAAACGACTTGCTCGCTCTGCTCACGCCTGCGCCGCGGCATCATCTATCGTACCGCGCAGGAACTGGGCGCCAACAAGATTGCGCTCGGTCATCACCGCGACGACATCGTGCAAACGCTGTTCCTCAACATGTTTTTTGGTGCAAAACTCAAGGCGATGCCACCCAAGCTTGCCACGGACAAGGGCGAATTCGTCGTCATCCGCCCGTTGGCTTACTGCGCGGAAAAGGACATCGCCGCCTACGCGCGCGGCATGGAGTTCCCGATCATCCCGTGCGATTTGTGCGGTTCGCAGGAAAACCTGCAACGCCAGAATATCAAGAACATGCTGCAACAATGGGAGCTGGAGTATCCGGGACGCACGGAAAAAATCTTCCGCGCGCTGACCAATGTCGCCCCTTCGCATCTGGCAGACACTGATTTGTTCGACTTCAAGTCGCTGATGCCCCAGGCCGCCGAGGAAGACCCGCTGTTCGGCGACATCGATCAGGAGCTGGCACTCAGCCTGACGGGAGCCGTGGGAAACCGCATCGAGTTCATGCGCAACCCGGGATAACTGCCGGGCTCGCAATCAGCAATTATTTGCCGCGCCGCGCGTAATCACCGACAACCTTCTCAAAGCGGTCGGCCACCATCGGCTGGCTGGCATAGCGTTCAAGATTGCCGGTCATCGCAGCGTCCAGCAAATCGAGACGTTGGCGCGAAGAGGGATGCGTCTTGAACATCAGCGCCAGATTGCTGTCTTGCGGGTTAATGCTGTCCAGTGCCTGCAGAACGGACGGCAAGCCGTAAGGATCGTAGCCGGCACGCGCCGCGATCACCACGCCCAGACGATCCGCTTCGAACTCGTCCCCCTTGTCCAGGCCGCGCGCATACAGCTCGGTGCTGGCGCTCAACGCCTTCTTTTTCCATTCGCCATACTGGCTGCTGCTGTTATCCACTGCCATGCTCATCAGGTCTGTGGCAAGACCGGTTTTGGCATTCTTCTGTATGGCGACCAGATGATGGCGCTTCAGCACATGCGCGATTTCGTGCGCCAGCACGCCCGCCAGCTCGGCTTCATTGCGCATACGCAACAACAGTCCGCGCGTGATGAACACATAGCCGCCCGGTGTCGCAAAGGCATTCACACTATCGCTGTCCATCACCCCGAAGCGCCACGGGAGATCGGGCCGCTCGGTCTGCATCGCCAGCCAGAGTCCGACCTGATTCACGTAGCCTTGGAGTTTTTCGTTCTGCACCAGCGGGGCGGCGCCCAGCAATTGGGCGGCCGAGGCGCTGCCGATTTCGGCTTCTCCCTTCTCGTCCACTTCCTTCAGGTCCGTGGTTTTTTTACCCACTTCGAGGAGCTTGTTGAGGTCAAGGTTGAATGCCTGCACTGAACCCGACGAAAGCAGCAGCACGCCCAGAAGCAAAGACAGTCGTGCCATCATTTTTTACCTCCTGCATCCGCCAGATAATCGATATTCTGTTTGGAAAGTTTGGCGCTCTTTGCAGCGGATTCGGCCTGACTCTTGGTCGCAGCGTAGTTATCCAGCTTCTTCACGGCGTCAGGGGAGGGGGTAGCGTTCTTCATGTCCTCCGGACTCAGGCCGCGCACACCGGTTGCCACGGTAACGCCGGTATTGCCCGAACGACCCTGCATCGCAGTATTCCACAATGAGGTCATGCCGCTATCGCCTTTGGTGCCGGCCGCTGCCCCGCCAAGCTTGATGGCGGTCATCTTGACCCAACCCTGGCCGTTGCCGGCGGGCTTGACCTGCATCCAGCCGCCCTGGCGCTTCAGCACATCCACGGCGCTATTGCCGGGGAGACTCGCCAGCGTTTTGGCATCGGCGAACGGCTCGCTCTTGAGATCGGTATTGACGAGTATCTGCCCCGTTTCGGCTGCAATGGAGGCGATGCTCATCGATGACAAAAAAATTGTCAGCAGCAAGCTGAGGTTTTTCATGTTTTCTCCCTGGGCTCGAACAACTGCACCGGCTGCACCCTTCCTTTAACGTGGAAGCTGCCGCGGTCGATAAATATATAAGGGGAGTCATCGTGCTGTTCGCACCGGATTTTGGTTTCTTCCGACACCAGCACACGGCAGATACCCTTGGTGTGCCCTTCGATGCGGCTGGCCAGATTCACCGTATCTCCAATCGCGGTGTAATCCTGCCGATTTTCCGAACCGATGAACCCGACTACTGCCGCTCCGCTATGCACGCCGATGCCGATTTCCAGCTCGCTGCCGAGTTGTCCCGCTTGTTCGCGGAATCTTTCCAGCCGGGCACTCATGTCAAGTGCAGCGGCGACGGCGCGCGAAGCGTGATCGGGCTGATGCTCGGGCGCTCCCCAGAAGGCCATGATAGCATCGCCGATGTATTTGTCGAGCGTCCCCTCCTGCCCAAAAACGGCACCGGCCTGCAATGTGAAATACCCGTTGAGCAACTCGACAACCTGCTCCGGAGTACTCGCTTCGGATAGCGTTGTGAAGCCCCGGATATCCGAAAACAGCACGCTGATATCGCTGCTCTTGCCGCTCAAAGACTGCGTGGTTTCGCCCCGGTCGACCAATGACTTGACCACACGGGGATCGAGGAAACGGCCAAAGGTCTGTACCGCCCGCTCACGCGCCTTACGCTCGCTCAAATACTCCATCAACGCGGCAATCGCGTAATAAAGCCAGGCGAAGGTGATAGGTGCCAGCAACGGCAACAGGTAACGCCATGAGAGCGCAGCATGGCTAACCATTAGTGAAAGCAATGTGACGGCTGCCAACATTAAGCCTATGCGCACGACGTAGCGGTAACGGACAAAGCTCGCATACATCGCCAGCAACAACAGAAAACCGATGGCCGTCAGCATCCAGTTCGGTACTGCTCGCAGCGGATCGCCGTTTTTCAGGTTGTCGATGGCAGTAGCAAGAATTTCAACGCCCGGGTAAAAACCGTCGATCGGGGTGGCCCGGACATCATGCAGACCATTGGCGGTCGCGCCGACGATGACGATTTTGCCGCTGAATTCGTTTGCCGGACGTTGCGCCTGCCTGCGCTGCAAGTCGGCGTAAACATCCGCATACGAAACACGCGCATGGGAAAGCGCACGACCATGCCAGTTGAGCGTAATCCATGGGGTTTGCGGAAGCGCATAGCCCAGCCCTTGCGCAACCCTGGCCGGCAGCGAAGGAATCCGCCAGCCATCTTTTTCATGGTAGACCGCGTATTTGCGCAGCACGCCATCGGCATCGTTGATCGCGTTATGTGCCCCCAACCGGCCTGTCTCGACCATGGGAATCAAGGGTAGTAACAAAGTCAGACTGGCATTTGCTTCCGCATCAGGTCCTCGTACGATGCCCAGCGACTCGCCATATTGCGCCAGAGGAATGCGTGCTGCCTGCTCGTTGTCCTCGAGCATCAGCATGGGGAAATAGGTGTTGTTCGTGGCGCGGATGGCTTCGAAGAAATAGGTGTCATCCTGCGGACGGGTCATATCCGGATCGCTGAACAGGATATCGAATACGATGGCGCGTGGCTGCTGGCGCTCGATCGCTTCGATCAATTCGGCATGCATGGAACGCGGCCAGGGCCAGCGGCCGACCTGCGGACTCATTTCCGCCAAGCTGCGCTCATCGATATCGACGATCACGATATCGGGATCGGGTCTGCTTTTGAGCGCATGGTCGGCGATCATGACATCCGACAGTCGCGTTTGCAGCGGCGACAACAGATGCAGCCACTGACTTTCGGCTAGCCAGGCGAACGCCAGGATGAGCGCAAGAGCGCCAAATTTATAAGGGCCTTGTTGCAACATGGTCGAATAATACGTGCGGCCGCATCCCTTTTCCACCGAAATCCGGACAAAACCTGCCCTAACACCTTCTGTCCAATCAGCATTTCTTGTCTAGGCGACCGTTTAGTCTGTATTATCTGCCGCTCTTGCACTTATTTTGCGCACCCCCCATGTCCAAATTGCTGATCGTCGAATCGCCTTCCAAGGCCAAAACACTGAAGAAATACCTGGGTAAGGATTTCGAAGTGCTGGCTTCCTACGGCCATGTACGCGACCTGATCCCGAAAAGCGGGGCGGTCGATACCGAGCACGATTTCGCAATGAAGTACGAGATCATCGACCGCAACTCCAAGCATGTCGATGCCATCGCCAAGGCAGTGAAAACCAGCGACGCCATCTATCTGGCAACCGACCCGGACCGCGAAGGGGAAGCGATTTCCTGGCATATCGCTGAAATCCTGAAATCCAAAAAATTGCTCAAGGACAAGATCCTGAAGCGCGTGGTATTCCACGAAATTACCAAGAGCGCGGTACAACACGCCATCGATGAACCGCGCGATATCTCCATGCCGCTGGTCAACGCGCAGCAGGCGCGACGCGCGTTGGATTATCTGGTCGGCTTCAACCTGTCGCCGCTGCTATGGAAGAAAATCCGTCGCGGACTCTCCGCCGGCCGTGTACAAAGTCCGGCGCTGCGTTTGATCGTCGAGCGCGAACTGGAAATCGAAGCATTCAAAAGCCAGGAATACTGGACGATCCACCTGCAAAGCCGCAAGCAGAAGAATGTGTTCGATGCGCGCCTGGTCCAGCTGGAAGGCAACAAGGTCGAACAGTTCACCGTAACCACACAGGACCAGCAGGCCGAGATCGTCGGCAAACTGCTGGCGGCGAGCGCAGGCAAGACCACTGTCAGCCGGGTCGAAAAGAAACAGAAAAACCGCAGCCCGGCTGCCCCGTTCACGACATCTACCCTGCAGCAGGAAGCCGTGCGCAAGTTGGGCTTCACCACCAGCCGCGCGATGCGTATCGCACAGCAACTGTATGAAGGCATCAACGTCGGCGCGGAAGGCTCGGTCGGCCTGATCACTTACATGCGTACCGACTCTTTCAGCATGGCAGCCGAAGCGGTGATGCAGATCCGCGACTACATCAAGGGCAATTTCGATGCGGAATACCTGCCGAAGTCGCCAATTATGTACAAGACGAAAGCCAAGAACGCGCAGGAAGCGCACGAGGCCATTCGCCCTACCGACATCCGCCGCTCGCCCGACAGCCTGCGCAGCCACCTGACGCCGGAGCAGTTCCGGCTGTACGACATGATCTGGAAACGCGCACTGGCCTGCCAGATGGCGCCGGCAAAGTTCGATGCAGTCAGCGTCGATCTCGCCGTCGGAAACGAAGCCAACCTGTTCCGCGCCACCGGCCAGACCATGATATTCCCCGGCTTTATCGCGGTGTACATGGAAGGCCAGGACGACGCCGAGGAAGAAGGCGAAAGCAAGTTGCCGGCGCTGGAAGTCGGGGAAGTGCTCGACCTCATCAAAATATGGGGCGACCAGCACTTCACCGAACCGCCGCCGCGCTACTCCGAAGCCAGCCTGGTGAAGGTGCTGGAAGAATATGGCATCGGCCGTCCTTCGACCTACGCCAGCATCATCTCGACCCTGCAGGATCGCGAGTACGTGCTGCTCGACAACAAGCGTTTCAAACCGACCGACGTCGGCCGCATCGTCAATAAATTCCTGACGGAGCACTTCACCAAGTACGTCGATTACGACTTCACCGCCAACCTCGAAAACGAGCTGGACGATATCGCCGAAGGCGGACGGGACTGGATTCCGGTCCTGAACGAATTCTGGCAGGGCTTCAACCAGCAGATTACCGACAAGAGCGAAGTCGAGCGGCCGGGAACGGAAGTCCTGGAAGAAGCCTGCCCGAAATGCGGCAAACCATTATCGAAGCGCCTAGGCAAGCGCGGCAGCTTCATCGGCTGCACCGCCTACCCGGAATGCGACTATACGCGCAACCTCGACGGCGATGCGCCGACGAGCACCGAACCGGTCACTATCGGCCCGGATCCGGCCAGCGGCAAAGATATCATGCTGCTGAATGGGCCCTACGGCCCTTACCTGCAACTGGGGCAGGTCGCGGACGATCCCAAGAAAAAACCAAAGCGCGTCAGCATCCCCAAGGAAATTCCGCTGGCCAGCCTCAACCTGGACATCGCGCTCAAACTGATCGCATTGCCGCGCGACATCGGCCAGCACCCCGACACCAGCAAGAAGATCACTGCCGGCATCGGCCGCTTTGGCCCTTACCTCAATCACGACGGCACCTTCAAATCGATCCCGAAGTCGGACAGCATTTTCGATATCGATCTGCCGCGTGCCGTGGAGCTGCTGGCGCAGGCCAAAGCCAAGGCCGCACCGCTGCGCGAGCTAGGTGAGCACCCGACCGAAGGTGGCTCCATCGCGATCTACTCCGGCCGCTACGGCCCCTATGTGCAGCATGGCAAAATCAACGCCACGCTACCTAAGGATGAGGAGATCGAATCGATGACGATGGAGCAGGCGCTGGAATTGCTGACTGCAAAAGCTGCCAAGGGAGCGCCGGCCAAAAAGAAAACCGCGGCACGCAAGTCGGCCACTGCGAAAACGACAACGGCCAAGAAGGCATCCACTGCCAAAAAGGCCGCGGCCAAGAAAAAATAAAGCCGGCCAATGGCCGGCTCTATCAGAACTCAGAACCCGTTAACCAAGCTTGGCCATCAGGCGATTATTCTCGACCCATTTGCGGATGCGATTGGCATCCCCTATCCGCGTATATTTTCCGGCAGAATCCAACAGCACAATAATCAGCGGCTGACCGGCGATCAAGGCTTGCATCACCAGGCAGCGTCCGGCTTCGTTGATGAACCCGGTTTTCGACAGCCCGATATTCCATTCACCGTTCCGCACCAGGATATTGGTATTGCGGAACTCTGCCGGCCGACGCATGCCATTCATTTCAACGGCATAAGATGTAGCAGTGCTGACCTGACGAATTTCCGGGTACTCATACGCGGCACTCACCATCTTCGCCAGATCTTCCGCTGTCGAGACATTATTGCTGTTCAGACCGGTTGCATCCACAAATTGCGAACGCGTCATGCCCAGCATCATGGCCTTTATGTTCATTGCACTAATAAAGGCCTGATAGCCGCCGGGGTAGGCATGACCCAAAGCCGATGCCGCACGATTCTCGGAAGACATCAGCGCAAGTTGAAGCATTTCGGCGCGCGACAAGGTGGCGCCGACCGGCAAGCGCGAGCTGGTCCGTTTCAAGGTATCAACATCGGCGGAAGTGACAGTAATCATTTCGTCCATCGGCTGACGCGCATCAAGCACGACCATCGCCGTCATCAACTTGGTGACAGACGCAATGGGCGTTGGAAGATCAGTACTCTTGGCATAGAGCACTTCGCCAGTTTCCTGGTTCAGGATCAGCGCCTTGGCGGACGCGAGGCGTAGCTCGCCATCTATGCTTTCATCCAGTTGTTCGACAGAAGGGGTATGTTTGACTCGCTGGACATAAGCCGAGCGTTTGGCGATGCGCGCTTTGACGCGTGTTTTTGCACGCGCTTTTGCTTTCGCCTTTGCCTTGGCTTTCGCTTTGGCGGTGGTAACGGTTGTACGACTCTCTCCGCTACCTTCGCCTTGTGCGGCCCACGCAACGGGGATAGAGAAAGATAAGGTCAACGCAATACTCAGTAGCAAAAACCTTAGATACACTTCTTCCTCCTGAAAACGCAAATTCTGCCGTGGACCATCATATCCAAATTATCATGATTTGTCATCATGATAGGAGTGAAACTTAAACACGCACATGAGGCAGGGAGTATGGGCTCAGGCACGAAAGAATTATCGATCTTAAATATTAAGACCGGCAATTCTGTTGGAATGTTTCCTACATCGTTATCAGACCTGAACGCTGGACAAACACTTTCCGTTGACGCAACTAAATTCTATCTTCAAAAAGAATTGCCAAGCCCACTCCGAAGCTGCTTCCCGGCTTGCCAGCACCCTGTACAACAGGGCATACTTCCACAAGCACTTAGCAAAACACATAAGAGGAGAGATACCCGTGGCAACCGTGACTTTCAAGGGCGAACCCATCAACGTTGGAGGAACGTTTCCTCGTGTCGGCGACTCTGCCCGTAGCTTCATGTTGGTGGACAAGGATCTGAACGATGTCTCGCTCAGCCAGTTTGCCGGCCGCAGAAAAATCCTCAATATCGTCCCCAGCCTCGACACTCCCGTTTGTGCAGAATCCACTCGTAAATTCAATGAACTGGCAAGCATGCTGCCGAACACTGTCGTACTGGTGATCTCTGCGGACCTGCCCTTTGCGCAAAGCCGTTTCTGCGCGGTGGAAAACCTGCAGAACGTGTTCACGCTTTCCACCATGCGCGGCCGTGATTTCCATAAGGATTACGGCGTGATGATTACCGACTACCCGTTAGCCGGCCTGACCGCCCGCGCAGTAATCGTGCTGGATGAAAACGACAAGGTGCTGCATGCCGAATTGGTACAGGAAATTGGCCGGGAGCCGGACTACGATGCGGCGCTCACCGCTGCACGCTACATTACCGTCTAATTTGACCAAAACTCCATAAAAAGGCCTGACACCGCAGCGTCAGGCCTTTTTGTCCCACCGCATGACGCCGTGCATGGTCAGCGAGTAAACCGACGGCACCACCACCAGCGTCAACAGCGTCGACGTAATCATCCCTCCGATCACCGCCACCGCCAGCGGACCGTTGGTTTCGGCACCCGCGCCAAATCCCAGCGCGGCTGGCAGCAACGCAAGAATTACCGTCAAGGAAGTCATCAATACCGGCCGGAGACGAATCGGGCAGGCATCCTGCAAGGCGGCATCGATGGCCATGCCTTCTTCCCGTCGCTGGTTGGTGAGGTCGACCAGCAAGATGGAGTTCTTCGCCACCAGCCCGATCAGCAACACCAGGCCTATCATCGAATAAATGTTCAATGAATGGCCCATCAGCCATAGCGCCATTACGCCGCCTATGATCGCGAGCGGCTGCGCCAGCATAATGATCAGCGGCTGCAGAAAAGAATTGAACTGGCTTGCCAGCACCATGTACAACAGGGCCATTGCCAGCGCAAACACGAAAATCATGTTCTGCACCGTCTTGCCGAATTCCTCGGCCTGCCCTATGAATTTGATCGAGTAGCCGGGTGGCAGAATCTCGGATGCCACTTCACGCACCTTGTTCACCGAATCGCCCAAGGGGATCGTCGGCGTAGCATAGAAACTGGCGGCATATTGCATATCGAAACGACCAATCACCGCCGCACCCAGCTTCTGCTCAAAGCGCGCCACCGTATCCAGGCGCACCAGTTCGCCGTCCTGGCTGCGCAGATAGATTTTGGTCAGGTCTGCCGGTTGCGCCAGCGTTCCATCCTTGGCTTTCAGGCGGATGTTGTAGCGCTCGCCGTCACCCGGCTCGTCGTTGTATTTGGCGACATCAATACCGCCGGTCAGCATGTTGAGCGAATACGCGACATCGTTCGCAGATAGCCCGAAGCTCGCTGTGCGCGTGCGGTCCACACTCATTACCAGCTCCGGCAGATCAAGCTGCATGTCGAGGTCGACCTTGCCCATGCCTTCCGTATTGCCCAGCTTTTCCTGCAGCATCGTCGCCAACATCCCCACCTTATCCAGGTTCGGCCCCGACAAGTTGAACTGTAGCGGATCACCGCGTTGGCCGCCGACAATGGGCACCGGCGCCGGAAACGCGCGCACGCCTGGTATCTGGGCAAGCTCGACGCGCAGCTTCTTGAGAAGATTCTGTTGGCTGATGTCGCGGTCGGCGCGATCCTGCAGCCGCACAAATGCGAAACCCTGGTTGACCTGACCTGCCTGCCCAATGCCGATGGCTGTGAAGTAAGTAGCAACCGCCCGATGGCTGCCCAATACCCTCTCAACCTCGATCAGGCGCGTATTGGTGTAATCGACGCTCGATCCCAGAGGCGTCTTCAGGTAAACCATGAAACGCCCTTCGTCTTCCTCCGGCACGAATTCCTTTTTGACCTGCTGAAAAAACCAGGCGCTGGAAGCCACACTCAGCAGCGTCATCCCGACCACCAGCCAGCGGTAATTCAGCGCCAAACACAGCAGGCGGCGATATAGCTTATCCATGCCCTCGAAAAAGCGGTCCAGCGCGTAATACACGCGCCCATGCTGCGGCGCCACCTTGAGATAGCGCGAGCACAACATCGGCGTGAGCGTCAGCGAAACGAACAGTGACACCAGCACGCCGAAGGTAACTACAACCGCGAACGATTTGAAGAACTGGCCGATGATGCCGCTCATGAAAATCACCGGCGCAAAAATCGATACCAGCGACAGCGTTGCCGCCATAACCGCAAAAACCACTTCCTTGCTGCCATTGAGTGCCGATGTGACCGGATCCGGATCGATCTTCTCGCGATGGCGAAAGATGTTCTCGAGCACCACGATCGCGTCGTCCACCACCACGCCGATCAACAACAGCAATGCCAGCAGCGTCATCGTATTGAAGGTGAAGCCGGAGAAGTACATGACCGCCACGGATCCCATCAGCGATACGGGAATTGCAGTCGCGATGATCAGCGTGGATCGCAGCGAACGCAGGAACAGCAGCACAATGAACGCCGCCAGCAGCGTGCCTTCGATCAGGTGCTCCTTCAGCGCATTGATGATTTCCTGGATGTAGAGCGCATCGTTGGACGCGATTTCGATGGTCATCCCGGGCGGCAATTGCGGCCGGATTTCCTCATCCAGCCGGCGCTTGACCTCATCGATGATCGCCACCGTATTCGCGTTGGCGATCTTGACCATGCCAAGACCGATGGTCGGCTCGCCGTTGAAATGCGCGAGTTGGCGGTAATCCTCCAAACCATCCTCAAGCTCAGCCACATCCCTGAGCTTGATCGGCGCGCCGTCGCGGTAACCGACAATCAGCGTACCCAGATCGCTCAGCTTGTGGAACTCCATGTCCAGTTTGAGCAAGTACTCGCTTTTCTGGCCGACGAGAAAACCGCCGGGCAGCTGCACATGCTCTTGCTGAAATGCAGCCTGCAGATCCTGCGGCGTAATCCCCATCGCCGCCATGCGGTCCGGCAGAAGATTGACGCGTATCGTGCGATCGCGGCGGCCGCCGAGCCTGACCTCGCCAATGCCATCCACCGTTTCCAGACGCTTCTTCAAAACATTGGATGCGTACTGATTCAGCTGCTGCTGGGTACGGTCCCCGCGCAACGCCAGCCACATGATCGGGCTGGCGCCGGTTTCCACCTTGGCAACCACCGGCGGGTCAACCTCATCCGGCAGACGGCGCAATACCTGGTTGACCTTGGATTGCACCTCGTTGAATGCGACATCGATCTTTTTATCCAGATCAAAGGTGATCGCCACCACGGAAACGCCGGGGCTGGAAGTGGACTGGATATGCTCGATGCCCGGCACGCTGTTGACCGAGGTTTCGATGATGTTGGTAATGCTTGAGTCGACGATATCCGGGTTTGCGCCCTGCAAACGTGTGGAGACGGAAATTACCGGAAATTCGATATAGGGGAACCGGTCGATGCCGATGCGCTGATAGCTGATGACGCCCAGCAGCACCAGCACACCGGAAAGCATCCACGCCAGCACATGGCGCTTGATCGATAACTCCGGCAGCGTCATGGCTTGGCCTGCACGCTCACGTCCGCCTTGTCGGTAAGATACGCCGCTCCATCCACCGCCACGATCTCACCGCTGCCAAGGCCTTCCTCGATCTCCACCATGCCCTGTTCGCGTAAGCCCGATTTGATGATGCGTTGCTGCGCCTTGTTGTCCTTGATCACATATACCACTTCGCCGGCCGGCCGCAGCACCACGCTCTGCTCGGGAACAACAACCGATTGCGCATGCTCGCCGAGCACCACAGCGCCATTGACGCTGGCTCCGGGATGCCATCCCGCCTGGCCCACCACATCGGCAATGACGTCCGCCGCGCGGTTGGCACTGCCGATCAAAGGCTTGATTTCCTTGATCGTGGTCGTCACCACCTGGTCCGGCACAGTTGGCGTCGAGAGCCGGACCGTTTGCCCCGGCTTCAGCCTTGCCGCAACGTTTTCGGGAAAAGGCAGGTGTGCACGCAGGCGCTGTGTGCCAATGATCTGGAATAATGGATCGCCCACCTTGACGTAATCGCCAACGGAAACGATCTGCTTTTCGATACGTCCGTCGAGCGGCGAATGCACGCTCGTCTTGGTATTGTTGTGCTCGATTACCGCCAGTCGCGCCCGGGCGCCTTCCAGTTGCTGCTGGAGCGCGTCCTGCTGCGTGGTCACATCGTCCAGCGCATTCTGTGAAATGAAATTCTTTTGCACCAGGCGTTGATTGCGCTCGACGATCTTTCCCTGATTGGCCAGCAGCGCCTGGATACGGGCGATTTCAGCCTGCGCTTCGCGTCGCTGCAACTGGATATCCTCCGCATCCAGCAGCGCGATCAACTGGCCCTGCTTTACCGTATCGCCGACATGCACCACCACCTTAATCACGCGCGCCGGGACTTCGGCTGCAATGGTCGGATCGATCAGCCCTTCCAGGGTTCCGATAGCTTCTTCACTAATTTCCAGGTCGCGCGTTTGCGCCGCTGCAGTAGAAATAAGCGTTGCAGGCGCAACAGGTTTAGCCTCTTGCTCGTCCTTTTTGGCGCACGCACCAAGCACGAGAGCAAGCCCAACCACCACGATGCCCGAAATAGTTTTCATGGATCCCTTCATGATGAATGTTCCTTGGCTGGCAGCAGGTCGGGCAATACTTGCACGACAGTACTTTCCAGGATTTACAGCAGACGAGTGTGCCACCGCACGGTCCGGTTGGTCAATTTACCGCTTTTCCGAAAAACGGTCTTTTACATGAGTGCTGATGTAACCGCTCAAACCTCTGCCGGATCGCGCAAGAACCTTCATGCGCTCAATATTTTCACGTCCGGCACTGCGATAGGTATAGGTATAAGTCGACCCATCGACAAATTTGACGCGGATAAAATCGCGCTTGATCTCATAGGCAATCACACCCGAGTTTCTAGCCCTGTTTCCATAACGTATCAGCATGATACCTATCTGTTTTCAGAGGCTATCCATCGGAACTCTGAAAGCCGGATGCGCCCGCTCGCATCGAAAACCACGCCTTCCCGTTCGAGCCGTATGCGTTGGATGTTTTCCATGGAATCACCTGCTGAACGCTGGCTGACCTCACCCACCGCGTTGACGACCCGATGCCAGGGAACCAGGCTATTCTCACCAAGCGCACTCAGCGCATAGCCGACCAAACGGGCGCCATTGGGCAGGCCCGCCAATTTCGCAATCTGTCCATAAGTAGCTACGCGCCCGCGCGGGATTTGCAAGACAAACTGATAAATTTGAGCATACGAAAACGCGGTTGAAACCATGATGCAACCCTCGCAACAATAAACATCAAAATATTTAGGGAAGCCGATTCACCATTAGAATGGCATTCAGTCTTCGACCGAAAGATCTCCCATGGAATTGCACCAATTTTTTCTTCTTTTTGCCATCGTCCTGATCTCGGCTCGTGTATTTTCCGAAACCGTTGCGCGCTTCGGCATACCCGCCGTCATCGGCGAATTGCTGGCCGGGCTGATGGTCGGGCCGTCGTTGCTTGGTTGGGTATCACCGGACGCCACGATGAAGCTGCTGGCGGAAATCGGCATCATCCTGCTGCTGTTCGAAGTGGGCATGGATACCGACCTGCGCCGGCTGGCAAGCTCGGGAGCCAAGCCGGTCATCGTGGCGGTAGTCGGCTTCCTGCTGCCGTTTTTTCTCGGTTACGGCGTGAGTGCCTGGCTCTTCGATTTGTCGCTGCTTACCTCATTGTTCATCGGCGGCACGCTGACCGCCACCAGTATCGGCATTACGGTACGGGTGTTGGACGACCTCAAGAAACGCCAGTCCGACGAAGCGCAAATCGTCATTGGGGCAGCGGTGCTGGACGACATCCTGGGTGTGCTGGCGCTGGCTTTTCTGTACCAGTTCGCAGTGGAGCAGCAGGTTTCCATAAAAGCGCTAGGCGAAGTCGGGCTGTACATCGTCCTCTTCATGGTGCTGGCACCGTTTGTCGCCAAGTTCGCCGCCGAAATCATAGACCACTTCGACCGCCGCGCCGCGTCCCCCGGCCTGCTGCTGACGATGGCACTGGCATTGATACTGCTGTTTTCCTGGCTGGCGCATCTGGTCGGCGCGCCGGAAATCATGGGCGGGTTCGCGGCCGGTCTGGCGTTCGGTCAGCATTTCGGGCTGAAGATGCGCATCCGTTTAACCCCCTCTTACGCCATCGCCTTCACGCCCAGCCCCAAACTGGCGCAGAAGGTAGAAGACCAGATGCGGCCGCTGATCCACACTTTTTCGCCGCTGTTTTTCGTGATGGTCGGCGTATCGCTCAACCTGAATGCGGTGGACTGGGGCTCGAGTTTCATCTGGGCACTCGCCGGCGCCTTGTTGGTCGCGGCGTTCATAGGAAAATTCGCGGCCGGGTTCTGCATACGCGAGTCGCGCCGCATGCAGACGGCTATCGGCATATCGATGATTCCGCGGGGGGAGGTGGGGCTGATCTTCGCCCAGCTAGGCTTCAGCCAGAACATTCTGCCCGGCGGGCTCTACGCTGCATTGCTGATCGTGATCGCCCTCACTACGATGGCGCCACCGTTTATGCTGAAATGGTTCTACGCAACGGAAAAACCCGTTAACGGTTAACCCGGCTCCAGTCGAAATACGGCCCCGGATCGGTTTTCCGGC
>DATHWE010000047.1:0-6347 GCA_035460905.1 Methylophilaceae bacterium
GTCGGGATACCCGCCGCCTGCCACAACAACTTGGTGCGCCATTTATCCATGCCCACCGCCGCTGCCATCACGCCGCTGCCGGTGTAGGGGATGCAAAACAATTCCAACGCGCCCTGTATCGTGCCGTCTTCGCCATAACGGCCGTGCAGCGCGATGAACACCCGATCAAATCCTTCCAGATCGTGCAGCGGCTTTTCCGCCGGATCGAAAGCGTATGCATCCACTCCGCCGCGCTTCAGCGCTGCCAATACCGCGTTGCCGCTGTTGAGCGATACCTCGCGCTCGGCAGAGCGTCCGCCCAACAGCACCGCTACTTTTCCAAAACCCTTGCTCACTGCTTGTCTCCAATAATCTTTACTTCACGTTGCAGATCGACCCCATGTTCGCGCAGCACCGTGTCGTGCATGTGGGCGATCAGTTTTTCGATATCGTCAGCCGTGGCTTCACCCAGGTTGACGATGAAATTCGCATGCTTCTCCGACACTTGTGCGCCGCCGATACTAAAGCCTTTCAAGCCGCAGGCTTCGATCAGCCGCGCTGCATAGTCGCCTTCCGGGTTGCGGAAGGTCGAGCCGGCGTTCGGCAGGTTCAACGGCTGCGTTGCAAGTCGCTTCGCCAATAACGCCTTGATCTTTTCCTCAGCGATGCTGGCCTCCCCCGCATGCAGCTGGAACCACGCAGCGATGAACCATTCCTCGCCCGGCAAACTCACGTGGCGATAGCCGACCTCCACATCCACCTGGCTGCGTTCGTGCACATGGCCATGGCGGTCGATGGTGATTGCGCGACTCACGATGTCCCAGGTTTCACCCCCGTGGCAGCCAGCGTTCATCGCCAGCGCACCGCCGATGGTTCCCGGTACTCCAGCCAGGAACTCGGCACCATGCAGATGCTCGCGCGCGGCGAACTTGGCCATCTTGGCGCAAGTCACGCCGGCTTCGGCATACACCGAAGTCCCTTCGAACCGCATTTCGGTCAGCGCGTCATGCATCAGCACCACCGTGCCGCGCACACCGCCGTCGCGTACCAGCAAGTTGCTGCCGAGCCCCACGAAATGCACCGGCTCGCCGTGCGGCAACCCTTTCAGGAACGCCTGCAAATCTTCCAGCCCGACCGGCATGTACAGCCGATCGGCATTGCCGCCGACGCGCCAGCTGGTATAGCGGCGCATCGATTCGTTCAGCAGCAATTTGCCGGCTTTGCTCACTGCGCGGCCTCCTTGGTTTTAGCCGCCACGTGTCCGATGGAGCCCGCACCCATGACAATCACCACATCGCCGTCCTGCGCGACATCGAGGATGGCCTGCGGCAGTTCCGCCGGCGTTTCCACGAAGACCGGCTCCACCTTGCCCGCGACGCGCACCGCGCGAACCAGGCTGCGACCGTCGGCAGCGACAATAGGCGCCTCCCCGGCCGGATAAACCTCGGTCAACAGCACCGCGTCGGCAGTAGACAACACGCGTACGAAATCCTCGAAGCAATCCCGGGTACGCGTATAGCGGTGCGGCTGGAAAGCCAGCACCAGCCGGCGCTCGGGGAAAGCGCCGCGCGCGGCGTTGATAACCGCCTGCATTTCCACTGGATGGTGGCCGTAGTCGTCGATCAGCGTGAACGCACCGCCACCCTTGGCAGGGACTTCGCCGTAACGCTCAAAGCGGCGCCCGACGCCCTTGAACTCACCGAGCGCCTTGATGATGGCCTCGTCGGGAACATTCAGCTCGCTCGCCACTGCAATTGCCGCCAGCGCATTCAGCACGTAATGCATGCCGGGCAGGTTGAGCGTTACGTCGAACTCGGTAATGCGTCCATTGATCCGACGCACGGTGAAATGCATCTGGCCCGCCTCGGCGCGCACATTGATCGCGCGTACCAAGGCGTCCTCGCTGAAGCCGTACGGCGTGACCGGCTTGCTGATACGCGGCAGGATCGCACGCACGTTCGGATCATCGATGCACACCACCGCCATGCCCCAGAACGGCAGACATTGCAGGAACTCGACGAACGCGCCTTTGAGCTTCTCGAAGTCGTGCTCGTAGGTGTCCATGTGATCATGGTCGATGTTGGTGACCACGGAAATCACGGGCGTCAGGTGCAGGAATGAGGCGTCGGATTCGTCCGCTTCGGCGACGATGTATTCGCCCTGCCCCAGACGCGCATTGGTGCCTGCCGCTTCCAGCCGCCCGCCTATGACGAAGGTCGGGTCCATGCCGGCTTCGGCAAGAATGCTGGCGATCAGGCTGGTCGTGGTGGTCTTGCCGTGCGTACCTGCGACGGCGATACCCTGACGGAAACGCATCAGCTCGGCCAGCATCAGGGCGCGCGGAATGATGGGAATCTTGCGCTCGCGCGCGGCGAGAATTTCCGGGTTGCGTTCATCCACCGCGGTCGACACCACGACGACGTCTGCATTGCCCAGGTTTTCTGTCGCGTGGCCTCGCCGCACACCGGCACCCAATGTCGCCAGGCGGCGTGTTACCAGATTGTCGGCCAGGTCCGAACCGCTCACGCTGAACCCAAGGTTGATCAGCACTTCGGCAATGCCGCTCATGCCCGAACCGCCGATGCCGACGAAATGGATGTTCTTTACTTTATGTTTCATCGTGCCTGCTCCTTGCAGATCGCCGCCACCGTCGCCGTCGCCTGCGGCTTGCCCAGTGCCCGCGCCCGCTGCGCCATCGCGAACAGCGATTCGCGGTCGAATCCTGCAATCAATTGCGCCAGTTTTTCCGGTGTCATGTCTGTCTGCGGCAGCAATACGGCCGCGCCGTTGTCCGAGAGGTAATGCGCATTCCAGGTCTGATGGTCGTCCACCGCATGCGGAAACGGCACCAGCACGCTGGCGACCCCAGCCGCCGAGAGTTCGGCGATGGTCAGCGCACCGGCCCGGCAGATCACCACATCGGCCCATGCATACGTCGCCGCCATATCCTCGATGAATGCGCGCGCCTCGGATTCCACGCCCGCTTGGCGATAGTTTTCGCGCAGGGCGTCGATATGCTTTTCGCCCGCCTGATGAATCACTTCGGGACGTGCATCCTCGGGCAGCATCGCCAGCGCCTGCGGCACCATTTCATTGAGCGCCTGTGCGCCCAGACTGCCGCCGACGACCAGCAAGCGGAGCGGGCCTATCCGTCCGCCGAGACGTTGTTCCGGTGTCGGCAAGGCGGCGATATCGGCGCGCACCGGATTGCCCACCAGTTCGGCCTTGTCGCCGAATGCGGACGGAAAGGCCGCCAGCACCTTGCGCGCGAAATGCGACAGCACGCGGTTGGTGAGACCGGCAATCGAATTCTGTTCATGAATCACCAGCGGCCGGCGCAGCAGCCAGGCGGTGAGCCCGCCGGGGAATGCCGCGAAGCCGCCCATGCCGAGCACGACGTTGGGGCGATATTCACGCAGCGCCTTGAAGCTTTGCATGCAGGCAAACAACACTTGCAGCGGTGCAGCCAGCTTGCGCAGCAAGCCCTTGCCGCGTACCCCGCGCATGCGAATGACCGATACGTCGTAGCCCTTGCCGGCAATCAGCCGGTTTTCCATGCCGCCCTCGGTCGCCAGCCAGACGATGTTCCAGCCCTCGGCCTTGAGATGATCGGCCACTGCCATCGCCGGATAGACGTGGCCGCCGGTACCGCCTGCCATGACCATCAAGGTGCTCATGCGGGCACCCCCTTGGCGAGACGCCTGTTCTCCCAATCGACTCTTAGCAACACCGCCAGCGCAATACAATTGGCGACAATGGCGCTGCCGCCGAATGAAAGCAGCGGCAGGGTGAGCCCCTTGGTCGGCAGCAATCCCATGTTGACGCCCATGTTGATGATGGCCTGCACGCCGATCCAGATACCAATGCCTTGCGCCAGCAAGGCCGAAAAATGCCGTTCGTAGGCGACAGCCTCCTTGCCGATGGCGAAGGCGCGCATGACGATCCACGCAAACAGCAACCCGACGGCGGCCACGCCGACAAATCCCAGCTCCTCGGCGACCACCGCCAGCAGGAAGTCGGTATGTGCTTCCGGCAGGTAAAGCAGTTTTTCCACACTGGCGCCCAGGCCCACGCCAAACCACTCGCCGCGCCCGAACGCAATCAATGCATGCGACAACTGGTAGCCCTTGCCGAACGGATCGGCCCACGGATCCATGAAGCCGACGATGCGCTGCAAGCGGTAGGGCGAACTCATGATCAGCATCACGACGCCGATCACCAGCAGCACGACCAGGCCGGCGAAGATACGGCCGTTGATGCCGCCCAGCCACAGCACGGAAATCGTGATCGCCGCGATCACCGCGAACGCGCCGAAGTCCGGCTCGCGCAGCAGCAGGAAGCCGACCACCAGCATCACCGCCAGCATCGGCAGGAAGCTCTTGGTGAAACTGTCCATGAAAGCCGCCTTGCGTACGGTGTAATCGGCGACGTAAATCGTGGCGAACAGCTTCATCAATTCCGATGGCTGCAGCGTGGCGAATCCCAGAGGAATCCAGCGCTGGCTGCCGTTCACCTGGCGCCCGACGCCGGGAATCAGCACCATGATCAGCAGCACCAGCCCTGCCAGGAACAGATATGGCGCCACTTTCTGCCAGAAACGCGTCGGGATCTGGAAGGTGACAAAACCTGTTAGTAGTGCAATCGACACATAAATCGCATGCCGCACCGCGTAATAGGTGGACTGGTGTCCGGTCGCCTTGTCGGCCTCCGCTAGCGTGATCGATGCGGAGTAAACCATCACCAGCCCAAAGCCGAGCAGCAGCAGGGTGACCCACAACAACCCTTGGTCGTAAGTCGGTGCGGTGATCTTGTCGCGGTTGCTGAGCATGTACATCAGTTCAGCTCCTTCACCGCGTTGATGAACACTTCTGCCCGGTGCGCGTAGTTGCGGAACATGTCCCAGCTGGCGCAGGCCGGTGACAGCAGCACCACATCGCCCGGCTCCGACAGGGCGTAAGCCTGCTGGACGGCTTCTTCCATGCTTTCGGCACGCTGCACATGGCATGCGCCGGCGATCGCTTTTTCGACTTGCGGGCCATCCCGCCCGATTTGCACCACGGCGCGGGTTTTCGCGACGGCATCACGCAATGGCGTGAAATCCTGTCCCTTGCCGTCACCGCCGGCGATCAGCACCACAGGTTCGGCAAAGCCTTGCAAGGCTGCCGCTGTCGCACCCACGTTGGTGCCCTTGGAATCGTCATAAAACTTGCGCCCGTTAACTTCGGCGACGAATTCGACGCGATGCGCGAGGCCCTTGAAGGTTTTCAGCGCGGCCAGCATGGGCTCGTACTGAAGCCCGATCGCGCGGCACAAGGCCAGCGCGGCCAATGCATTCGCGGCGTTGTGGAGGCCGGCAATCGGAAGCTCATCGACAGCGAATAAGCGCTCGTGGCCCTTCGCCAGCCAGCGGCGACCGTCACGCTCCAGCAGGCCCCACTCGGAAGCCGCCGTGCCAGGTTTCAAGCCGAAGGTCTGCACATCCGCGTTTTCTTGGCGCATCGCCATGGTCATGGCGTCGTCGCGATTCAGCACCTGCACCTTGCAACCCTGAAATATGGCTTGCTTGGCAGCGGCGTATTCGCCAAGCCCGGCATACCGGTCCATATGATCCGCTGAGATGTTGAGTACGGTCGCAGCGTCCGCACGCAGGCTGCTTGTCGTTTCCAGCTGGAAGCTCGACAGTTCCAGCACCCACACTTTCGGCATTTCTCCTGTCACTTCGCGCTCGGTCAAGGCATCCAGCACCGGCAGCCCGATATTCCCGGCGATGACCGTATCCAGCCCGGCACTAGTGCACAGATGGCCAGCCAGGCTGGTCACCGTGCTTTTTCCGTTGGAACCGGTAATGGCAATCACCTTGGCTTTGCTGCCTGCGATGGCTTGCGCGAACAACTCGACATCACCGACAACCGGGATGCCGCGAGCAATCGCGGCTTGTACTTCCGGCTCGGCCAAAGGCACGCCCGGGCTTGCGACAACAACCGCCGCGTCTGCGAAAGCTGCCGGCTTGAAAGGCCCGAGCTGCACGGGGATGCCGGGGAATTCCGCACGCACGGCATCTATTCCTGGCGGTGTTTCACGTGTATCGGCGACGGACAGGCGTGCACCCTGGCGCTTCAGCCAGCGCAATGCCGAAAGGCCGGTGTCACCCAGCCCCAGCACCAGCACCTGTTTGTCGTTTAGTTCCAGTTTCATCTGAGTTTCAGCGTCGACAGCCCGAGCAAGACCAACATCATCGTGATAATCCAGAAACGCACGACTACTTGCGTCTCCTTCCAGCCTTTTTGTTCATAGTGGTGGTGCAGCGGCGCCATCAGGAAGATGCGCCGGCCCACCCCATATTTCTGTTTGGTGTACTTGAAATAGGT
>DATHWE010000048.1:0-7148 GCA_035460905.1 Methylophilaceae bacterium
TCGGCTTTTGTTGATGGTGGGCTCCGGGTTTCGTACTAAAGGGTTGGATCGTGCCATTGAAGGGCTGGCCGCATTGCCGCCCGAAGTTAAGAGTCGTACGCGCTTGCTGGCGGTCGGACAGGATAATGCCCAGCCTTTCCTTGCGCTTGCTAAAAAGCTGGGCCTTCGTGACCAGGTTATCATCAGCGGTGGCCGTGACGATATTCCGCGCCTGATGCACGCGGCGGACTTGTTGGTACATCCCGCACGCTCTGAACTCGCCGGACACGTGTTGATCGAGGCGATGGCATCGGGATTGCCTGTATTGGTGAGCGATGTATGTGGTTATGCATTTCATGTCGCGCAGGCTGGTGCGGGGGAACTGGTCACCAGCCCGTTCGACCAGCAGCGATTCAATCAACAGTTGCAGCAGGTGCTGGCGTCCGATCAGCTTGATGCCTGGAGCGCTAACGGCCGCGAATACGCTCACGCTCTGATGCGGGCGAATGACGGAAGTGCGGAAGCAGAAGTGATCGAGACTACTGCGCAGCGCAAGATAGGTAACGCATGATGCGATTCGGTTGCAACGAGCTAATTCAGCCTGATGAGCTGACCGAAAAATTGGGCGGCAATGATGTCTTCGAGCGCGTGATGCAGTTGCAAGGCCAGATATATCGTGACATGCCGGGACGCCGTACCTTGCGCTTCGAACTCGACGGCAAGTCTTATTTCGCCAAGCTGCACGATGGCGTGGGTTGGCGCGAGATATTCAAGAATCTGCTGACGTTCCGGTTGCCTGTGGTGAGTGCCGCCACCGAATGGCGGGCAATCCATAGACTGAACGAGCTTGGCATCGCCACCACGCCCGCCGTAGCTTATGGCTGTCGCGGCGTGAGCCCCGCCAAGCTTCGCTCGTTCATCATTACCGAAGACCTCGGCGATATCGTCTCGCTGGAAGATTATTGCCGCGACTGGCCGAGGAATCCGCCGCCGTTGCCGCTGAAGCACAAACTGCTGCGCCGCGTAGCGGAGATTGCCCGCGGCATACACGACCACGGACTCAATCACCGCGATTTCTATATTTGTCATTTGTGCCTCGATAACCGCAGGTTGGCGACAGGCGATATCCATCTTTACCTGATCGACTTGCATCGCATGCAGGTGCGTTCGGCTACGCCGTCTTCGGCGCGCATGAAGGACATGGCCGCGCTGTATTTTTCCGCGATGGATATCGGGTTGACGCGCCGCGACTACCTGCGCTTTCTCAGGCTGTATCGCGGTATTGAGTTGCGCGAGATGTTCCGCAACGAGCCTGCCTTCTGGGAGAAGGTCGACAAGCGGGCGCGCAAGCTGTACCACAAGTTCCACGGCCGCTGGCCAGTCACGCCCTTCGGCCGCGATGCTTGATTTGCAACGGATCAGCCGCGAAGGCGATTCGAACTTCGATGTTTCCCTGGAAGGGGCGCCGACCTTGCATTGTCTTGAGGTCGTACGACGGATTGCGGGCCGGCGCTTGGTGTGCCGGGGCGTGTGGCAAGGGCAGGCGGTGTTCGCCAAGCTGTTCATCGGTAATCGGGCGCAGCGTTATGCCGACCGCGACGCCCAAGGTGCCAAGGCGCTGATCTCGCACCAGTTGCTGGCACCGGAGTTGCTATACGAAGGCAATATTGCCGATCAGCCGGGGGTAGCGCTGATTTATGCATATGTGGCCGAGAGCCAGAATGCAGAGGGCGTGTGGCAGGGTGCCGATGCGCAGCAGCGCAGGCTGCTTGCCGACGCGCTGGTGCGGACGGTGGCACGGCATCATGCCGCCGGTTTGGTGCAAACCGACCTTTATCCGCGCAATTTTCTCTGTACCGATGCCGGCATCTACACGCTGGATGGCGACGGTATCCGCATTCATCGCCATCCCATCCCGCAACGATTATCCATGGCCAACCTGGCGCTGCTGCTTTCGAAGTTTGATGTGCTGGATGACGTGCGGATTCCTGAGTTGCTGCGAATTTACGCAGAAGCGCGCGGGTTACCGCAAAACAATATTGAGCCGGAGGCGCTGCATAGCCGGGTTCAGGCGTTGCGTCGTGCCATGGCGCAGAAGAATGTGCATCGCAAGGTGCTGCGGGATTGCAGCGATATCCGTGTCGATATGCGTTTCAACCGTTTTCTGGCGGTTGTCAGAAACCTGCAGAACGACGATCTGCAGCAAGTCATCGACGACCCGGATGCCTATCTGGATGCGCCAGACTGCCAACGATTGAAGAACGGCAACACCTGTACTGTCGGGCTGGTGCAAGCCGGCGCGCGGAAGATCGTCATCAAGCGGTACAATATCAAGAATTTTTGGCATGGCTTGAACCGTTCATTGCGCGCAACCCGCGCCAGTGTTTCCTGGTCGAACGCCCACCTGTTGCGCGCGTTCGAAATCGCGACACCGGCACCGCTGGCATTGATCGAACGCCGTTGGGGGCCGTTTCGTCGTGAGGGGTATTTCCTGACGGAGTTTGTCGCTGGTCCGGATATTACCGATGTCTTCGACGATGAGGCGTTGCCCGATGAGGGGAAAAAAGAGATTGCAATCGCTGTTGCCCAACTGCTGCGCAAGCTCTACCTGCTGAAAATCGAACACGGCGACATGAAGGCGACCAACTTGAAACTGGTTGACGGCAAGCCGCTGGTGCTCGACCTCGATGCGATGAAGATGCATTGCTGCGATAGATGGTTCAAACGGCGGCATGCCCGCGATTTGCGGCGATTTCTGAAAAACTGGCACAATGCGCCGGAGATTTTGCGGATGCTGAAATCCGCACTGATGACTGCGTATGGGGATGATCCGGTTCTGAAAATGGCCGGCATCACCCAACACGACACAAGCGAGTACAAATGATTATTCTGGGATTATCCGGTGCGTTGACGCACGATCCTTCCGCCGCGCTGTATGTCGACGGCAAACTGGTTGCCGCCGCGGAAGAAGAGCGCTTCGTCCGGGACAAGCATGCCAAGAACCGCATGCCTTATGAGTCGGCCAAATTCTGCCTCGATTTTGCCGGCATCAAGCCGAGCGACGTTGATGCGGTCGCCATTCCCTTCGCACCTGTCAGCCTGTCAGGCAAGGCGCGCTGGCACTATGCCAAGCGCTACTGGTATGCGCCGGATCGTGGTCTGGATGCGATCTTCGCTGGAAATCGTCGCTTTTACCGTTACAAGAAGCGCATCCAGTGGTGTCTGCAACAACTCGGCTTCGACCTCAAGAAGATCGAGATCGTCCCGGTCGAGCACCATCTCGCACATGCTTCCAGCGCCTATCACTGCTCGGGTTTTACCGAGAAAACCGCGATCATGGGCATCGACGGCAAGGGCGAGTACGCGACGACTTTCTTCGGCTATGGCGAAAACGGAAAAATTCACAAGATCAAGGAATTCTTCGACCCGGATTCGCTGGGCGGACTCTACGGCGCGATCACCGAATACCTCGGTTTTGAGATGCTGGATGGCGAGTACAAGGTCATGGGCATGGCGCCCTACGGCGATGCCGCCAAGTACGATTTCTCGCGCCTCGCCAAATTCGAGAACGGCGAGCTGGTTATCAACACCGATTACGCCAACGTCATCGGTTTCCGTCGTTACAAGGAAAAGGGCAAGGGCTATTACTTCTCGCCCAAGCTGATCGAATGGCTGGGCCCGATGCGCGAGGGCGACATCGCGGACGACCCGTACGTCCACTACGCTGCCAGCATGCAGGCGCTGTTCGAGAAACTGGCGCTGGAGATGATGGACTACTACCTCGGCGACATCCTGCGTGAAACCGGCAAGCTGGCCTTCGCCGGCGGCGGCGCGCTCAACGTCAAGCTGAACCAGAAGATCATTGCGCGTCCCGAACTGAAGGAGCTCTTCGTGCAGCCGGCTTCCGGCGACTCCGGTACGGCCGTGGGCGCGGCCTCCTACGTATCGGTAGAGCGCGGCGTGCCGGTGGAGAAGATGGAGCACGTCTATCTTGGACCGAGTTACAGCAACGAAGACGTCATCGCTGCCTGCGCGAAACATCCTGCAAACCCGGCATGGCAGAGAATCGACGATGTGCCGGCGTATATCGCCCGCTTGCTCGCGGAAGGCCAGCCGGTCGCCTGGTTCCAGGGGCGCATGGAATTCGGTCCGCGTGCGCTTGGCGGACGCTCCATCGTGGGCTGCCCGAGCGTGCCCGGCGTCGCCGACCGCATCAACGAGCAGATCAAGTTCCGCGAACGCTGGCGTCCGTTCTGCCCCAGCATGCTGGATACCGTCGGACCTAGCATGTTGCAAACCGATCACCCCGCGCCGTTCATGACCTTCACCTTTGAAGTGGCCGAAGAGTGGAAGTCGCGCGTGCCGGAAGTCGTGCACGAAGACGGTACGTCGCGTGCGCAGGTTCTCAAACGGGAGTACAACCCGCGCTACTACGACCTGATGTTGGAACTGGAAAAGCTCACTGGCAACGGCGTGGTGCTCAATACCTCGTTGAATCGCCGCGGCGAACCCATGATCTGCTCGCCGACCGATGCGCTCAACATGTTCTTCGGCTCCGACCTGCAGTACCTCATCATGGAAGACGTGCTGGTCAGCAAGGTCTGAGATTGTACAAGCCCGTCTTTTTTATCGGTTGGCTACGCAAGAGTCGCCAACTGACGGCTGCTGAGTTCGAGCAGTTCGGAGCGGATGCGGAGGTTCTCGAGCAAGATGCCCATGGCATCAAGGTCTTACGCCTTGCGGACGGGGATATTCTTAAGTTGTTCCGAGTAAAGCACTTGATCAGCAGTGCCCGAATTTACTCGCATGCGCGCAGTTTTTGTCGGAATGCCGATAGACTCAAAGCCATAGGTATTCCAACGATGGCAATCAAGCAATTGTTCAGCTTTACCAACTCCTCGAATACAGCAGTTTTATACCAGCCATTGGAAGGCCGTATTTTGCGTCAAATTGCTCAATCCGACGGGCTAAACGATGTGCTGCTGCAGCATTTCGGGTCGTTCGTCGCCAAACTGCATTCTCAAGGAGTGTATTTTCGATCTCTCCACCTTGGGAATATCGTAGTAACGGAAAATGGTAAATTTGGTTTGATTGATATTGCCGATTTAAGTATTCGCCCCTGGAAATTATTATTCTCTGAAAGAATGCGAAATTTTCGTCATATTTGTCGTTTAGAGGAAGATCGGAATTACATAGGTCTGGATGGCTGGAATATTTTTAGTGCCGCTTATCGAGATGCAGCCGGATTGGATATGAATAGCTGGCAGAAAATGGCGTCGGCCACGAATCCATGGTTTAGCCGTTCGGGGATGGTAAGAAAGTCATGAGTGAACTGCATCATCAACAGCCCAGTGTCTCGGTACTGATCGTAAATTACAAGTCCGGTCCTTATGCCGTCGAATGTATACATTCATTGCTCAAGCAGAAGTATGCTCCGCTCCAGATTATTGTTGTCGATAACGCCAGCGGTGATGGCAGTGTGAATTTGCTTCGTTCTACTTTTGGCAATGTGATTACATTGATTGAAAGCCCTGACAATCTTGGGTTCGGTCAGGCGAATAATCTTGCAGCATCACATGCCAATGGTGACTATTTGCTTCTGGTAAATCCGGATGCGTCCCTGCTAGACCAGGCGTTTATTTCTACGCTGATTTCATTCGTTGAACAACAGCCGGATATTGGCATTGCAGGTCCGGAAATCCATGAGCCTGGGAAGCAGAAATATGTGCTTCCAAAGAAAAAATATCCTTCCGAAGGCCGGCTCGGAAATAAAGACTTCTTGAAACAACTGCCGGGCGCATATGCATGGATTCTGGGTGCTTGCATGTGCATCAGAAGAAGCTTGTTTGAACAAATTGGCGGATTCGACCCTGAATTCTTCCTCTATGGAGAGGATACCGATATCTGCTTGCGTGTTCGTAAGGCAGGATATCGGGTGGGCTATTGCAAAGAAGCGAAACTCACTCACGTTGGTGGTGCCAGCGAGTCTACAGCCATACCTTTGGATAAGTTTTTGCGCAAGAAACGAGGTTTCTTTCTTTTTTGTCGCAAGCACTATGATCCAAGCGATGTTAAACGTATCGCGCAAATGTCTTTGGTCAGCACTTATTTTGCGTCATTAAAGATAGCCATACGCAAGTTACTGGGAGCAGGCGACGTCTGTGAGCTACAAAACAGGATGCAGCGTATTGAAGCGACCCGCATCGTGATACGCGAAACACTGGAGCATTATAAAAAGATGCAAGCGTAAACCGTCTATCTTACTTATCTTTTCGGATCGACATGGAAAAAAAGCAACCTGATTTGAGTGCATATCAACGCATACTGATACTCACCTCCAGCAGTACTGGTAACAATGTGTTCTGTACCCCTGCTATTCATTTTATTCGCAAGCATCTGCCTGCTTCTGTTATCGATGTTGTGGCGTTGAGTAAGTTGAGCGCTGAGGTCTTCGCTGGGAGTCCGGATATCAATCGATTACATGTAGTGAAAAGTGCTCGCGCTTTTGAAAAGCTCGCGAGAGATTATTCGAGTGTGATTTGTTTGAACACCAATGCTCTCAAGAAATTGGGGAATGTTCGAACCGAGATGAAGGTGATCGGACATCTCGCACATGATGTTCATCATGCGGAACAGCTGCTGCAGTTCGTTGCTTCGATTCTTGATCGTGAAGTGACCGATGAAGATCGTAACTATGTGATCGACGATAGTCAGGGGAGGGCAGATTTGTTGCTCAGGAAGCATAATGTTGCGCCTGATGCCATTTTGGTCAATATCCATTTGGGATGTGGAACCACACTCCTACATGGATGGAAATTCTTTTACAAAAAAAGAGCTGAAGACAAGAAGCTTTGGCCCATCGAAGATTATGTATTGTTGGGAAAAGCATTAGTGGATGCAATTCCAGGCGTAAGAATAGTCATTACAGGGACCCGTAATGAATTATTTCTGGCTAGGAAGTTTGCTCGGCAAGTGCCCGGAACGATTAACCTTGTAGGTAAGACTTCGGTTCCGGACCTGCGTCAATTAATGAAACTGTCTAGTTTATTCATTGCGCATGACTGTGGAGTTTTTCATATTGCAGTGGCTTCCGAAGTGCCTATTGTAGGTTTGTTTGGACCTACAAATCATATCTTGACGGGTCCTTATCCCCATCGCCAACGACATAT
>DATHWE010000049.1:0-6819 GCA_035460905.1 Methylophilaceae bacterium
AGCCGCCAACGCCACGCAGGACAATGTGGTGCAGGGGCTTTTCTTCTCCGCCATCCAGGGCTATTACCAGTTGAATGCCGCCCAGGCGGCGCTGGAGTCCGCGCTGGAAGCCGAGCGCAGCAGCAAGGCCAGCCTGGATGCCGCGACGGCCCGTTATCAGGTGGGGGTCGGCACGCCCGCCGATAGGTTGCAGGCGCAAACAGCCTACTCGCAAGCGGTGCTGGATCGCATCCGCGCCGAGGGTACGCTGCGCAATGCGCGAGGCACGCTAGCCAACCTGATGGGTATGGATGCCAACCAGAGCTACACCTTGCAGCCTGTCGCCGACGCACCGGCCACCGAGCAGTTCCAGGCCAATGTCGGCGAGTTGATTGGGGAGGCACGCAGGCGTCGTCCTGACCTTGCCGCGGCGGAGGCGCAGATTGCCGCTGCCGAGGCCGGTATCGCCACCGCGCGCGCCGCAGGCAAACCCAGCATTTCCGTCAGCACCGATCTTGCCTACCTCAATCGAGAATCCAGCGACCCCAGCCGCAGCGGCGGCATCGGCCTCAATGTCACGATTCCGCTGTTCACCGGTTTCGCCAATACCTATCGCATCCGCTCTGCCACCGAACAGGTGGAGGCCAGGAAGGCCGCGCGCGACCAGATTGCCCTGCAGATCGCGCTCGACGTCTGGCAGGCCTATCAGAACCTTCAGACCGAAACGCAATCGGTGCAAACCAGCGCCGATCTCGTCGCCAGCGCCACGCAGAACGCCGATGTCGCACTGGGCCGCTACAAGGCCGGGGTGGGGAATATCATCGACGTGATCACCGCGCAGTCCGCGCTTGTCAGTGCGCGTGCGCAGCGTATCCAGGCGCGCTTCAACTGGGATATTGCACGGGCCAGCCTGGCTTATTCAATGGGCCGGTTGGACGACGTGGCGGCCGATACCCGACATCCTCTTTCTTCAGAAAGTCAGCAATGAAGTTTTTTTCAAGACTATTCAGCGGCTGGATGCTGTTGCTGCTCGCGCTGGTTGCGGCAGGCGGCTATTACTACTACCGCAGTCAGCAGCAACCCGACGCGAGCGCGATCTACCGCACGGAAGAGGTGGATGTCGGCGACATGGTGCAGACCGTATCCGCCAACGGCACGCTGAACCCCGTGACGCTGGTCAGCGTCGGTACCCAGGTTTCGGGTACGGTGCGTAAGCTCTACGCCGACTTCAACCAGAAGGTGGAAAAAGGACAAATCCTGCTCGAGTTGGACGATGCGATCTATTCCGCGCAGGTGCGGCAGAGCGAGGCCAGTATTCGCAACGTGCAGGCCACCCTCGATTTGGCGCGTGCCAATGAAGCGCGCATGCAGAACCTGTTCAGTCTGGAATATGTATCGCGGCTGGAACTGGATCAGGCGATCCAGGCGCGACGCTCCGCCGAAGCGCAGATTGCACAGGCGCAGGCGCAGCTGGCGCGCGACCGGGCAAACCTCAATTACACCGTGATCCGTTCGCCGGTTTCCGGCGTGGTCGTGGCGCGGCAGGTGGATATCGGCCAGACCGTGGCCGCCAGTTTCCAGACGCCCGAGCTGTTCAAGATCGCGCAGGATCTTTCCAAGATGCAGATCCATTCGAACTTCGCCGAAGCCGACGTCGGGCAGATACGCGTCGGGCAGCCGGCAGCCTTTAGCGTCGACGCCTTCCAGGATCGCAAATTCAGCGCTGTGGTGCAGCAGGTACGGCTCAACCCGACCATCCAGTCGAATGTCGTGACCTACGATGTGGTGCTGGGCGTGGACAACCCGGAGCTGATCCTGCTGCCGGGCATGACTTCGTATGTCAGCATCACCGTTGCCGAACAGCAGGGCGCACTAAGGGTGCCGAACGCTGCGTTGCGCTATCGTCCCCAGCAAGCCGAAACAGCTGGCGCGAAGCCTGCCCGCCGGCAGGATGGCCCGTCGCGCAAGGTTTACGTGTTGCGCCAGGGCAAGCCAGTCGCGGTTCCAGTCACGCTGGGCATCACCGATAACCGGTACACCGCCGTTGTTTCGGGCGAGCTCAAGGCCGGCGAGCAGGTGATCGTCGGCGACAATTCGCCTGAAGACGATCAGCGTTCCGGCGGACCGGGTATGCGCATGAGACTGTTCTGATGCAAGCAGGGCCGCTGATTCGCATCAGCCATCTCAAGAAGCAATACGAAACCGAAGCTGGCCCGGTGCCGGTGCTGCATGACGTTACGCTGGATATCCAGGAGGGCGAGTTCGTCGCCATCATGGGCCCATCCGGCTCGGGCAAGTCTACCTTCATGAATATCCTTGGCTGTCTGGATACACCCACCGGCGGACGTTATGAATTGCAAGGCCACGACGTAGCAAAGATGGATGGCGACGAGCTGGCGCGTCTGCGCAATCACGTCATTGGCTTTGTCTTCCAGGGCTTCAACCTGCTGCCGCGTGCCAACCTGGAAACCAATGTTGCGCTGCCGCTGCTCTATGCCCGCGTAGGTAAATCCGAACGACTTGAGCGCGCCCGCAAGCTCCTGACTCAGACAGGGTTGGGCAAATATGCAAAGTCGCTGCCCAACCAGATTTCCGGCGGTCAGCAGCAGCGCGTTGCCATCGCCCGCGCGCTGGCAGGCAAGCCTGACCTGATCCTCGCCGACGAGCCGACCGGCAACCTGGATTCTCACACCAGCCAGGAAATCATGGAAATTTTCACGCGCCTGAATGCTGAAGACGGTATCACCATCGTATTGGTCACGCACGAGTCCGACATCGCGCGTTACGCGAAACGCCTGGTGCGTTTTGTCGATGGCGATATCGTGCACGACGGCGGCGTTCACGAGGAAGCCCTATGATAGGCGTGATGCTGGGAGAGGCCTGGCATGCGATGGCTGCGAATCGCATGCGGACCTTCCTCACCATGCTGGGCATGGTGATCGGTGTCGGCGCCGTTATCCTGATGATGGCGATCGGGCAGGGCGTGCAGTATTCGATCAATCAGTCGATCGCTTCGATGGGCAGCAACCTTTTCCTCGTGGTGTCCGGCTCGACCACTTCCGGCGGCGTGCGCCTGGGCGGCGGTGCTGCGCCAACATTGACGGTTGGGGATGCGGAGGCGATAGCCGAGTTGCCCAATATCGCCGCCGCAGCCCCGGTTGCCTCCGGTTCGGCGCAGGTTATCTATGGCCCGAACAACTGGAGCACCGGCATTTCCGGCGTGACGCCGGATTATCTTGAAGTCGCGAATTGGGAGCTTGCCGACGGTTACTGGATGTCCGATTCGGACGTACGCTCCGCAACGCGGGTTGCCGTGCTGGGCAACACCGTGGCTAAGAACCTGTTCGGCGACGAGAGTCCCCTCGGCAAAACCATACGCATCAAGCAGAGCCCCTTCATCATCATCGGCGTTCTGGCGCCCAAGGGGCAGGCACTGGATGGCCGCGACCAGGATGACACTATCCTGGTGCCGGTTCGCACTGCGCAACGCCAGCTACTCGGCCAGCAGTTCCAGAATGCCGTGCGGCACATCATGGTGCAGGCCGTCTCCGCGGAAGCGATGAATCAGGCCGAGCGCGACATGAACGATTTGCTGCGCCAGCGGCACCGTGTTCGCGCAGGCGCGGACGATGATTTCACCGTACGCAACATGACCGCGATGGCGAATACTGCTGCCGAAACCGCCAAGCTGATGTCCCTGCTGCTGGGCGCCATTGCTTCGATCTCGCTGGTTGTCGGCGGGGTAGGGATCATGAATATCATGCTGGTGTCGGTCACCGAGCGTACGCGCGAGATCGGCATACGCATGGCGATAGGCGCCAGACGGCGCGATATTTTGGCGCAATTTCTTCTCGAAGCGATCAGCATTTCCGTCGCTGGCTGTACCATCGGAGTGGCTCTGGGAGTGGGAGGGGCGCTACTTGTGAACCAACTGACACAGACGCCGGTGGTCATCACTTTTGCGTCAATTGCCCTGGGGTTTGCGGTTGCGACTGCTGTTGGCGTTTTTTTCGGGTATTATCCGGCCCACCAAGCGGCCGGATTGAGGCCAATAGAAGCCTTGAGATATCAGTAAATGACTGGTTTTGCAGGCAAAAAAACTCTTGCCTAAAACACCTGAAAAAATTGTATCATTGAGCCCGCAAAGAAATCATAATTACGCAACAAATCATAAACCTGCAACTCATTCGGAGGACATAATCGTGGCCAAGCCATTAATTCAAGTAGCACTGGATTCTTTAGATTACGAACAAACCCTGGCGCTGGCTCGTCAAGCCGCCCCTTACGTCGACATCATTGAAATCGGCACGCCCTGCTTGAAGGTGAATGGCATCGCGATTGTCAAGGCAATCCGCGCCCAGCACCCGGACAAGCTGATTTTCGCTGACCTGAAGACCATGGACGCCGGTTACTACGAAGCTGAGCCGTTTTTCAAGGCAGGCGCTGACATCACCACCGTGCTGGGCACCGCCGACATCGGCACCATCAAGGGTGTGGTCGATGTGGCCAATGCCTACGGCAAGCAAGCCCAGGTTGACCTGATCAACGTGACGGACAAGGCTGCACGTGCTGCCGAAGCCGCCAAGGTTGGCGCTCATATCATCGGCATCCACACCGGTATCGACCAGCAGCTGGCCGGCCAAACCCCGTTTGCCGACCTGGCCGCACTCGTTGCACTGGGCCTGAACGTCAAGATCTCCGTTGCCGGCGGCATCAAGCAAGCAACCGTACAACAAGTCGTCAAGGCTGGCCCGAACATCGTCGTCGTTGGTGGCGCGATCACCGGCTCCAAGGCTCCTGATGTCGCAGCTCGCGAAATCCGCGAACTGGCCGATGCTGCAAGCGGCCAAAGCTCCAGCGGCGGTATCTTCGGCTGGCTGAAGAAGCTGGTAGGCTAATTTCCTGCCGCAGCCATTACTGGCTGACTGGAATCGAATGCCGTCTCTCGCAAGAGTGACGGCATTTTTCTTTTGTACGACCTGCCTGTGCAATCTGTAAAATGAGGCCATTTCGGTCCCCGGTATTCTCATGACGATACAACTGCTTCCCGATCATCTCATCAGCCAGATTGCTGCCGGAGAAGTCGTCGAGCGGCCCGCTTCAGCGCTCAAGGAATTGCTGGAAAACAGCCTGGATGCCGGCGCCGACAACATTTCGGTGCTATTGCAACAGGGGGGCATCAAGCAGTTGCGCGTTGCCGATAACGGAGCCGGCATCGCGCCGGACGAATTGCCGCTGGCGTTGGCGCGCCACGCCACAAGCAAGATCACCAGTCTGGATGATCTGGAACGCGTGGCCAGCCTCGGTTTTCGAGGCGAAGCGCTGGCCAGTATTGCCTCGGTATCGCGTGCCAGCATCGTCAGCCGTATTGCGAACGAACGTCACGCCTGGCGTATCGCCTCCGAAGGCGCGCTGTTGATCCCCGCTGAGCCTGCTGCGCTGGATGAGGGCACGGTGGTCGAGGTGAACGACCTCTATTTCAATACGCCTGCGCGACGCAAATTCCTCAAGACTGAAAATACCGAATACGGGCATTGCGAAGAGGCCTTCAAGCGCATTGCACTGTCGCGCCCGCAAGCCGGCTTCATGCTGCAGCATAATGGCCGCGCACAATGGCGCATGACGGGTGGTGAGCCGCAGAAACGCTTCGCGGAAGTGTTGGGCTCGGAATTCGCAGAGTATGCCCTCATGCTGGATGAATCCGCCGCCGGATTGCGGTTGTGGGGCATGGCTGCAAAACCGGCTTATTCCAAGCTGTCGCGCGATACGCAGTATTTCTACGTCAATGGCCGTTTCATCCGCGACAAGCTGGTCGCGCATGCTATACGCCAGGCCTACCAGGACGTGTTGCACCACGAACGCCATCCGGCTTTCGTGCTGTTCTTCGAAATCGATCCGTCACTGGTGGATGTCAATGTCCATCCCACCAAAACCGAGGTGCGGTTCCGGGAATCGCAAGCGGTGCACCGTTTCATCTTCCATGCGCTGCACAAGGCGTTGGCTGCACCGGTCGGAGTGCCGGCGACTGCCGAGTCTCCCATGCAAATGCCTTCGTTTCAGCCTTCCTATGCCGCGCCTTACCAGCCGCAAATACCGCTGCGCGCCTCCGAAGGCCTGGGATTTTATGAAACCATGTTCGGCGGTACCACGTCGACTACAGCGCAGGCCATGCCTGTTGCAGCCTCATTCGCGGACAATCCGGCAGAAGCGCAGGAATACCCGCTTGGCTTTGCCATTGCCCAATTGCATGGCGTGTATGTCCTGGCGCAAAACCGGCAAGGCATGGTGGTCGTGGATATGCACGCCGCCCACGAACGCATCATGTACGAGCGGCTCAAGAATGCGCTGGATACGCGTGCCATCTCGACGCAGCCGCTGCTGATTCCGGTGAGTTTCCATGCTGACCGGCTGGAAATCGCCACGGTGGAAGAACAGGGCGCTGTATTGCGCGACCTCGGCTTTGAACTTGCCGTGCTGTCGCCGACAACCCTGGCGGTACGCGCCATTCCCGCCATGCTGGCCGATTCCGATGCCGTCGCGCTGGCACGCGCGGTGATCGCGGACATCCGCGAATTCGGCGGTAGCCGAGCGCTTACCGAACGTCGCAACGAAATGCTCGCCACGATGGCGTGCCATTCCGCCGTCCGCGCCAACCGCAGTCTGACCATTACCGAAATGAATGCGCTGCTGCGCGACATGGAGGCGACTGAGCGGTCCGATCAGTGCAACCACGGGAGGCCCACCTGGTTTCAGGTGACCATGGGCGAGCTCGACAAGATGTTCATGCGCGGCAAGTAACCGCATTGCGGGAAAAAATCCCGCTTCTGGATGTGCCGCAAC
>DATHWE010000050.1:0-14471 GCA_035460905.1 Methylophilaceae bacterium
AAAGAGGAATCTCGGCTACTCGCAGAGTACGAGCAGGAACAAGATCCTCACAATTAAAAGGAACTGTGAAATGGCAAATATCATTCAAATGCTGGAGCAGGAAGAAATCGCCCGCCTCGGCAAGAATATTCCCGACTTTGCGCCTGGCGATACCGTTATCGTCGGCGTAAACGTAGTTGAAGGCACGCGTAAGCGCGTGCAGGCATACGAAGGCGTAGTGATCGCCAAGCGCAATCGCGGCCTGAACTCTTCCTTCATCGTGCGCAAGATCTCTTCCGGTGAAGGCGTGGAGCGTACGTTCCAGACTCACTCGCCACTGATCGCCAGCATCGAAGTGAAGCGTCGCGGCGATGTGCGTCGCGCCAAGCTGTACTACCTCCGCGAACGTTCCGGCAAGTCCGCACGTATCAAGGAAAAGCTGAAGGCTCGCGAAAAGGATGTAGTCGCAGAGTAATCTCGACCATTCTTGCGAAAACCCCACGATCCACGGACGTGGGGTTTTTTATTGGCTGGTTTTACGCCAACAGCATGGCTGTTTGGCATTTGCGACGTCGTGGCTAATCTTCTGGTTTGGTAACGGATTGGGTCAAGTGTTTTGCCGCCCGGCTCAAGGTGATGCTGTCGAGTTGCGACAATTGCAATTCGGCAGCCTGCCCGAAATGTACGAAATGTGAATGGGTTGATCGCTTGTAAGCCGGGTCGTAGTGTAACTCCAGCAATTCGGCGACCAGTTGCCGCCATTCCTTCTTTTCCGCCAGCTGTCGCCACTGTTCCAGCGTTTGCTTGCTATGCAGCGAGGCTAATTGGTCTAGTTTTTCCAGAAATAATTCCGGATGATGTAAAAAGTGGTCGTAATCTTCGAGCAGCAATGCCGCGCGCGCATCCAGCCCGGCATCGAGGCGTATGCAATCCGCCTGCCGTATGCTGTGCAGCAGGCTATCGGGAAGAGAGAGTATGCCAATCTTGCGGCTTTCCGCCTCAGTAAAAACCGGATGTACAGGGTCGAAATTGCGCAACGTATTCCAAAGCTGGGTTTCAAAGCCTTTTTGCGATGGCTGGGGAGAGTCCGGCAATCCGCCTAATAGCGAACCGCGATGGTTGGCAAGGTTTTCGAGGTCGAGCACCTGCGCTTCATGTTTCGCTAGCGCCTGCAGCAAGCGGCTTTTTCCGGAACCCGTGGGGCCGCAGACGACGCGGAAGCGGAAGCTGGTCGGCAGGGTTTGCAATTCGGTCCTGACGCGCTGCCGGTAGGCTTTGTAGCCGCCTTCCAGTTGCCCGACCGCCCAGCCGACCTGGCTCAGGATATGCGCCATCGCACCGCTGCGCTGTCCGCCGCGCCAGCAGTAGACTAGCGGTCGCCAGTTCTTGGGTTTATCCATGAAGTGCTGTTCGATATGGGTCGCGATGTTGCGCGCGATCAGTGCGGCTCCGACTTTTCTGGCCTCGAACGGAGAGACTTGCGTGTACAGGGTGCCCACCTGGGCGCGTTGGGTATTGTCCAGCACCGGCACATTGATGGCGCCGGGAATATGATCTTCGGCAAACTCGGCAGGGGAGCGAACATCCAGCAATGCATCGAATTCGAAGCATTGTGCTGCGTTGACGAGCTGGATTCTTGCCATAAAGATTGACGGTTCGCTGAAGATGGGACGAAAGCGCTTATGGTAACATCGCCCCGCGTTGCAGGCAGCGCGGGCCGTCCGCATAAGAGGAAAGTATTGAATGAGCACATCCATCAAGTTGACACAGTATTCCCACGGCGGCGGTTGCGGCTGCAAGATCGCACCGAACTTGCTGCAGGATATGCTGGCGAGCCTTCCCGCACAGCCGCAATATCCCAATCTAATGGTGGGCACGGAGTCCAGCGACGATGCGGCCGTATATCGGCTAAACGACAGTCAGGCGATCGTGGTCACCACCGATTTCTTCATGCCGATCGTGGACGACCCGACCGATTTCGGCCGCATCGCCGCGACCAACGCGCTATCCGATATTTATGCGATGGGCGCATCGCCAATTCTGGCGCTGGCCGTGGTTGGCATGCCGATGGACAAGCTTCCGCTGGGGGTTGTCCAGGGCATACTTGCAGGCGGTGCGTCCGTCTGCGCGGCTGCGGGCATCCCAGTTGCAGGCGGTCATTCGATTGACGCTCCAGAGCCGATCTATGGACTGGTAGTAGTCGGCGTGGCGCATCCGCAACATATCAAGCGTAACATCGGCGCATGCGAGGGCGATGTGCTGATACTGGGCAAGCCGCTCGGCATCGGGGTGCTCAGCGCCGCGATGAAGAAGGGCGAACTCGACAGCGAAGGCTACCGGCAGATGGTGGAAACCGCCACGCAGCTGAATGCCGTCGGCGAATTATTGGGCAAACGCGACGACGTGCACGCCCTGACCGACGTGACCGGTTTCGCTCTGCTGGGGCATTTGCTGGAAATCTGCCGCGGTTCGGAGCTTGCGGCTGAGTTGCACATTACTGATGTTCCCGTGCTGCCGGCAGCGGCAGTATTGGCACAGGCGGGATTTGCCACGGGTGCGGCGACCCGCAACTGGACGAGCTACGGACATGAAGTGACTTTGCCAGCAGGCATGCCGGAATGGCAACAGAAGCTGCTGTGCGATCCGCAGACGAGCGGCGGATTGCTGGCAGCTTGCGCGCCGCACAGTGCGCATGAGGTGCTGCAACTATTCCATGATGCCGGGTTCCAGCAGGCGGCAATCATTGGCACCATGCAGGCAGGCGTATCCGGTGTGCGTGTCATCTAGCCGACAGAAATATCGAATGGAGTAGAAATTGAAACGTCGCGAATTCATCAAGCTGGCCGGAAGTGCCTGGCTGCTCTCGCAGTCCCCGCTGGGACTGACCAGGGAAATGCCACAAGCCGATCCTTGGCGGAAATTCAGGCTGACCTATACCGTCAAGCTGTTGCAGCAAGGTAATGATGCCCATCTGTGGCTGCCGGTGCCGGAAAATACCGGGGATTACCAGCGGGTATCTGTACCGCGCTGGGCCGGCGTCGCCGATGAGGCGGGGTTTACCCGCATATCGAATGTTCCGGCCTTTTCCGCGTACTGGAAGGATGACGCGAAGCGAGAAGCCGCAGTGAGTTTTGAGGTGGAAACGCGCGACCGCAAGCCGGATCTGCAAGGCAATAACTCGTCCGCAGAAGAGGCCGACGATGCCCAGCGCAATTACTTGCAACCGACCGACAGCATGCCGCTGGACGGGATCGTGCGCAGTACCGCGCTGGTCGCTACCCGCGACGCTACATCGCCGTTGCAGAAGGCGCATGCGATTTACGACTGGGTGGTGGATAACACTTTCCGCGAGCCCAAGGTGAAAGGCTGCGGACGCGGCGATATCAAGGCGATGCTGGAAACCGGCAACCTCGGCGGAAAATGCGCCGACATCAATTCGCTGTTTGTCGGCCTGTGCCGCGCAGCGGGCATCCCGGCGCGCGAGGTGTACGGCATCCGTGTCGCGGAATCGCGTCAGTTCACATCCCTGGGGCGCACCGGCGATATCAGCAAGGCGCAGCACTGCCGTGCCGAATTCTATCTGGCCGGGGCCGGCTGGATTCCGGTGGACGCGGCGGACGTGCGTAAAGCCGTGCTGGAAGAAAAGCTGTCGCTTGACGATCCCAAAATCATTTCCCTGCGTGAACGCCTGTTCGGCAGTTGGGAAATGAACTGGATCGCCTTCAACCACGAGCGCGATATTCAACTGAGTCCGGGCCACAAAGCGAGTTTCTTCATGTACCCGTGCGCAGAAGTCGATAATCAAGCAAGCGACAGCCTGGTGCCCGAGAGTTTTGCGTACCGGATAGAGGCCGGCGAGGTAACATAGCTGCATGCAAACGGACTATCAGGCAGTCGTAGCGGCACCTTTCGGAGCGCTGGGCGTGCGCGTGACGAGTGGCGAGCTGACTGGTATCGACTTTCTGCAGGATGCTTCTGAGTTACGTGCGGCGAATGATGTGGCAACGCAAACAATCTGTGCGCAATTAATCGACTATCTGAAAAATCCGCATCATCCATTGGACTTTCCCATGTGTTTGAGCGGAACGCCGTTCCAGCAGCGCGTGTGGCGCGCGATGCAAGCGATTCCCATCGGTGAAACGCTAACCTATGCGGAGCTTGCGCAGCGCATTTCGTCCGGTCCGCGCGCCGTGGCAAATGCCTGTGGCGCCAATCCTATTCCCGTTGTCATCCCCTGCCATCGCGTGGTGGCGAAGAATGGGCTGGGTGGCTTCATGGGCGGGCGTGAGGCCGACTCTCTTTTCATCAAGCAATGGTTGCTGGCGCATGAACGAAGCGAACCTTACGCTGCTGGATGAGTTCACCGATCGGCTGTGGCTGGAGGAGGGCTTGTCCAGAAACACCCTCGAAAGCTATCGTCGCGATCTTGCTCAATTTGCCGTATGGCTGGAAAAGAACGCTGCAAAGATGCTGTTGAAAGCTGAGCGTGCGGATATTGAGCGTTATCTGGGGGTACGAGCTCCGGTCAGTAAGCCGCGTAGCGTCGGTCGGCTGGTCGCGAGCTTGCGTCGCTTGTATCGGTTTGCATTGCGCGAGGGGCGTATAGATATCGATCCAACGCAGCAACTCGGCTCACCCAAAATCCCGCGTAGCCTGCCCAAAAGCCTGAGTGAAGACGAGATCGAGAAACTACTGAATGCGCCGGACGCAGAGCAATTGCTGGGTTTGCGCGACCGAGCCATGCTGGAAACACTTTACGCTACCGGTTTGCGGGTATCCGAACTGGTGGCTTTAAAGGTCAGCGAAGTAAGCCTCGATATGGGAGTCGTACGGGTTACCGGCAAGGGCGACAAAACGCGATTGGTGCCGCTGGGCGAAGAAGCGCTGGACTGGATTACCCGGTATCTCCGAGAGGCGCGGCCCATGCTATTGGATGGTCAGCTGGCTGATGCGATGTTTGTGACCCAGCGCGGGGATGGGATGACACGTCAGGCATTCTGGTATCTGATCAAGCGCTACGCAGTGTTGGCGGGAATTGCCAAGCATATGTCGCCGCATGTGCTGAGGCATGCTTTTGCGACCCATCTGCTTAATCATGGCGCGGATTTGCGCGTAGTGCAGATGCTATTGGGACATGCGGATATTTCGACGACACAAATTTATACGCACGTCGCGCGCGAACGCCTCAAGCTATTGCACGCACAGCATCACCCGCGCGGTTAAATGGCGGCCGACAGGCCTTTCAGGTAAGCGTCGATATAGTTTTTTGCCTTGTTTTCCAGAGAAAACAAGGTGGGATTCATCAGCCAATGGAAGCAAAGACCGTCGATCAACGCCATCAGGCCAATGGCGGCAAATCGCTCATCGAGGCCCGCCGGCAATTGCCCTTGCATAACTGCTAGGCGAAATTCTTCAGTAATCTCGCCCAGGCAGTCTGCCCGCTTGATGAGATAGCCTTCACGAAGCCCGCCGGGCTCTTCTACGTATTCACACTTGAGCAATAGAATGCTGAGAAGATTGCGGATGCGAACATCCCGGACTACTTGGGTTAGCACGGTGGTCGATTTGACCTGGATGCGTGCAAGCGGGTCGTCCGGCATGCTTAGTGCCAGTTCGGCGAAAGATTCATGCAATGGCAACGCCACCTGATCCCATAATGCATGGATCAGATCCGTCTTGTTCTGGAAATGCCAGTAAATCGCTCCGCGCGTCAGCCCTGCGGCAGTCGCGATATCATTGAGTGTGGTATTGGCCACGCCGCGCTCGCTGAACAGACGCTCGGCAGCTTCCAGTAACAGGCTGCGGGTGTGTTGGGCTTCTTCCTTGGTTTTACGTGCCATACGATAAATGCTTTATCCGGTTTGCATAAAAACAGTACCGATTCTAAAGAAGAGTTGACATACATACAAGCATGTAGGTAAAGTTAAACATACATTTGTGAATGTAAACACTAAGAATAGGGAATTCCCATGTACAACTTTCGTTTTGCCGTCGCACTCTTGCCCATTTTGTTGTTCGCTGCATGCTCAAAGTCGCAGGATGGCAATCCGATGGCAAATATGCCGCCGCCCGAGGTCAACGTTGTCGCTATCCAGCCGACCACCGTTCCCGTTAATTTTGAATACATCGGCCAGACCATAGGGTCGCGCGAAGTAGAAGTGCGCGCACGGGTAACCGGGCACGTGGAAAAGCGCATGTATGAAGAGGGCGCTTTGGTGCGCGCCGGACAACCTCTGTTCCAGCTGGATGCAAGGCCTTTGGCGATGGCGGTTGCTGCGGCAAAGGCTGCGGTCGCAACTGCGGAAGCGGATATCGCGCGTGCCGAAGCCACCGTAGCCCAGGCACGGCGCGAGCGCGACAGATTGGCACCCCTTGCTGAAGCGCGTGCCATCAGCCGCAAGGAAGCGGACGATGCTATTTCGCTCGAGCAGATTTCCCAGGCAGAGGTAAAAGCGGCTCAAGCGAAACTGGAGCAGGCGCGTGCGCAGTTGCGCGAAGCACAGCTGGATATGGATTACGCCACTATCACCGCTCCAATTACAGGTATGGTCGGGCGGGCGCTACGCCAGGAAGGCTCGCTGGTCAGTCCGAGCGGCGATAGTCTGCTAACGACGCTGGTGCAGCTAGATCCATTGTATGTGGCCTTCAATGTCGCCGATGTTGAGCGCCAGAACATGGATAAGGAAGTTGCTGACGGTACACTGGTCCTGCCCAAGGGTGGTTTCAATGTGCGCCTGTTGCAGCGCGATGGCAGTCAAATTGGGCAGGCAGGCAAGATCAACTTCATATCCTCCACGGTCAGCAACCAGACCGGTACGCTGGAAATGCGCGGGCAATTGGCAAATCCGGGATACAAGCTCAAAAGCGGCCTTTTTGTTCGCGTGCTGCTCGAAGGCGCGACGCGTCCTAATGCGTTGACGGTGCCGCAGCGGGCCGTGCTGGAAGGCCCGACGAGCAAGATGGTAATGGTCGCCGTAAAGAACAAGGAAGGACAGCTTGTTGCCGAACCGCGTCCCATCGTGGTCGGAGAATGGGTGGCGAGTTCAGGAACGGACAAAACCTGGGTGGTGCGCAGCGGCTTGCAGCCGGGCGACCAGGTAATTGCGGATGGCTTGATGAAACTGCGCCCCGGCGCACCGATCAGTATCGGCAAGCCCGCGCAACCTAAAGCCGACGCTGCTGCCCAGCCGGCTGCGCATTAATCGGGGCGCACATGAATTTCTCAAAATTCTTCATCAACCGCCCGATTTTTGCGGCGGTCTTGTCTATTTTCATCGTTTTGGCAGGGCTGGCCGCAATGCGCAGCCTGCCCATCGCTCAATATCCGGAAATCGCGCCGCCTGTGGTAACGGTACGAGCCGTCTATCCAGGTGCCTCGGCAGAAGTGCTGGAGCAGACGGTGGCTGCGCCGCTGGAAAGCCAGATCAACGGCGTCGAACACATGATGTACATGAGCTCGACTTCGGCTTCCAGCGGCGTGCTGGAGATCCAGGTGACGTTCAACATCGGTGCCGATGCCGAACAGGCGGCGCTAAATGTCAATAACCGTGTCAAGCAGGTCGAGGCGCGGTTGCCGCTGGAGGTGCGTCGCCAGGGTGTGACCGTGGAAAAGGGCTCTTCCTCCTTCCTGCAGGTGATCGGTTTCTACTCGCCTGATGGTACGTACGATGATCTTTACACCAGTAACTACGTCACGCTGAATGTGCTCGACCGAATCAAGCGCATTCCCGGCACGACCAACGTGCAGATCTTCGGCGCCAAGGATTACGCGATGCGCATCTGGCTGAAGCCGGACCGCATGACACAGTTAGGCGTGTCGGTCAACGAGGTGGTGGCGGCGGTCAACAGCCAGAACGCGCAATTCGCGCCGGGCAAGATCGGTCAGAACCCCAACGGCAACGATCAGGAACTGGTGTATACCATCACCACCCAGGGCCGATTATCCGATCCCAAAGCCTTCGAGGACATCATCGTCCGTTCGCGGTCAGATGGCGCAGAAGTTCGCTTGAAGGACATAGCCCGCGTCGAGCTGGGCTCCAAGGATTACGACTTCCTCGGCCGTGTTAACGGCAAGCCGGCCGTACTGGTTGGCGTATTCCTGCAACCAGGAGCGAATGCGCTGGGTGTCGCCGAAGAGGTGAACAAGGCCGTGGACGAAATGGCGCAGAGCTTCCCCAAGGGGCTGGAACACGCCGTGGTGTACAACACCACCCGTTTTGTCGAGGTTTCGATCCACGAGGTTGTGAAAACGCTGACAGAGGCGATGATTCTGGTGTTCCTGGTCGTACTGGTATTCCTGCAGAACCTGCGTGCGACACTGATTCCATCCCTGGTGGTGCCAGTGTCGTTGCTAGGTACGTTCGCGGGGCTGTATTTGCTGGGTTATTCCATCAATACATTGACCTTGTTCGGCATGGTGCTGTCGATCGGTATCGTCGTGGACGATGCGATTGTGGTACTCGAAAACACCGAGCGGCTGATGCACGAACGCGGCATGTCGCCACGCGAGGCGACCATCGAGGCCATGCGCGAAGTGACCGGGCCGGTCATCGCCATCATGCTGGTGCTGATTTCCGTCTTTGTCCCGATCGCCTTCATCGGCGGCTTGGCCGGCGAGCTGTATCGTCAATTCGCGATCACGATTTCCATTTCAGTGATGATTTCCGGATTGGTAGCGCTGACCCTGACGCCGGCCTTGTGCGCCACCATCCTGCGGCCCGAACACAAGCATGAAAATCGCTTCACCCGCGGCTTCAACCGCGGATTCGAGTGGCTGACGCGGCATTACACCGCCGGTGTGTCGTGGATGCTGAAACGTGCGGTGGTGGGCGTATTGCTGTTCATTGGCATGGTGGTGATCACGGCTCAGTTATGGCGCATGACGCCCACGGCATTGGTGCCCGATGAGGATCAAGGCTATTACATCTCCGCCGTGTTCTTGCCGGACGGGGCCAGCCTGGGCCGTACCGACAAGGTCGTGAATCAGGTGACGGACGCCATTCTTTCCAATCCCGCGAATCAGTATGCGATTGCCTTTACCGGCATGGACTTCCTCGGCGGATCGTTCAAGAACAGCGCAGCTACTATCTTCGCCTCGCAAAAGCATTGGGACGAGCGCGACATGCCGACGCAGGCATTGGTCGGCGAGTTCTACGGCAAGACTGGCGGAATCAAGGAAGCGTTGGTGCTGGCTTTCCCTCCGCCGGCAATTTTTGGTTTGGGTAACGCTGGCGGCTTCGAGTTCTATATCCAGAATAAGGGCGAAGGCGGGCCGAAGAAGCTGAACGAAGTGGCGCAGACCTTTATCGCCAAGGCTTCGCAGGACAAGAACTTCGCGTTTGCGCAGACGCTGTGGCGCGCGCAAACGCCGCAATTGTTCGTGGATGTTGATCGCGCTCGCGCCGCCGCGCTTGGCGTGAACCTGGAAGAGGCTTTCACCACACTATCTGCCACTCTCGGCACCCTATACGTCAACGACTTCAATAAATTCGGTCGTACATGGCAGGTGCTGATGTCCGCGGATTCCGAGTATCGACACAAGCCGGAAGATATTTCGGCGCTGCACGTACGTGGCGCGAATAACCAGATGGTGCCGCTGTCCGCATTCACTACGGTACGTTACAGTTCCGGCCCGGATACGCTGGATCGCTTCAATAACCTGCCTGCGGTCAAGATCATGGGGTCGGGCATTCCCGGCATCAGCTCCGGCGAAGCGCTGGCGAATGTCGACCGCATCATGAAGGAAATCCTGCCGCCGGATTTCAGTTACGAGTGGAGCGGTGCCTCGTTCCAGGAAAAGCGTTCCAGTGGCGCATCCAGCCTGGCGCTGGGGATGGCCGTCATCATGGTGTTCTTCATCCTGGCGGCGTTGTATGAGCGCTGGACGCTGCCGTTCGCGGTGTTATTGGCCTTGCCGTTCGGCCTGTTCGGTGCGCTGGCCGCGGTATGGGTGCGTAACCTGGTTTTCGGTATGCTCGGCCTGCCTATCCCGCCGCTCGCCAATGACGTGTATTTCCAAATCGGTTTGGTGACACTGCTCGGCCTGGCAGCCAAGAACGCGATCCTGATCGTAGAGTTCGCCATCATGAAGCAGCACGAGGACGGCATGTCCGCCTGGGATGCGGTGCTGGAAGCGGCGCGCCTGCGCTTCCGTCCGATCCTGATGACTTCGCTCGCCTTCATCCTAGGCGTATTGCCGCTGGCGATTTCCAGCGGTGCGGGCGCCGGCGCCCGGCAGTCGGTCGGTACGGGCGTCATGGGCGGGATGATGGCCGCGACCTTCATGGCGATCTTCTTCGTGCCGCTGTTCTACCGCCTGATCGCACGCAACGATAAAAAGAAAGAGGTTCACGATGCGTAAGAATATCGCTGCGATACTGCTATCCGTTGTGTTGTTGCCCGCGTGCAGCTTTTTGCAGACGACTCATGAAAAGCCGGCGCCCGAATTGCCGGATCAATGGAAAACCACAAGCGAAGGCAAGCAAGCAAGCATTGCGGGTGAGCGCTGGTGGAGCTTGTTCAATGATCCGGTGCTGGACAGGTTGGTCGATGAAGCGCTGCAGCACAACCATGATATCGAAGCTGCCGCCGCCCGTATCCTCGAAGCCGAAGCCGTTTTGGGCGTGACGGAAGCCGACCGCTATCCGATAGTAACGGCAGGTGGGGAAGGCAGCCGTACTGGTAACTCGCAGGCTACAGCCGTGCAGCAACCCGGAATGCCACGCGTTCAAAATAATGTGCGTGTTACCCTGAATGCCAGCTACGAGCTCGATATTTGGGGCAAGTACCGTCGCGCCAGCGATGCGGCACGCGCGCAATTGCTTGCCGCGGAATCCGTGCGAGACACGGTGCGCCTGACATTGACTGCAGACGTCGCGCAACAGTACTTCAATTTGCTGGCAGCAGATGCGCAGGTTGAGGTAATTCGCAATGTGCTGAAAACGCGTGCCGATAGTCTTGGCTTGTTGAAGTTGCGCGGGGAATCCGGCCTGGTTTCCGAATATGAAATTCGCCAGGCGGAAGCTGAAGAAGCCGCTGCGCATTCCCAGCTGGCGACTGCCTTGAAGGCGCAGGAAAACTTGCAATCAGTGCTCGCGATCCTGCTGGGGCGCTCGCCGCGCGAAGTGATGGAGGGTCAGGTGGAGCGTGGCAGCGTCGCGGTTACGCAAGCGCTGTGGGTGCCGGATGGCTTGCCTTCCGACTTGCTGCTGCGTCGACCGGATATCCGCGAAGCCGAACAGAATCTACTGGCGCAGGATGCAAGAATCGATGCCGCCCGCGCCGAGTATTTCCCTTCCATTTCATTATCGGCTTACCTCGGCTCGGAAAGCTCTACGCTGGCTAACCTGTTTTCAGGCCCGGCGGGTATTTTCCAGTTCGCATTAGGATTAGCCCAGCCGATTTTCAATGCCGGACGGCTTAAGTTTTCGGTCAAGGCGGCAGAAGCGCGACGCGAACAAGTGGTCGCTGCATACAAAAAAGCAGTAGCGAACGCGTTCGGCGATGTACGTACGGCGCTGAATAACCAGGCTGCGGCACGTTCTGTCTTGCAGGCGGAATCCGAGCGGATCGTCGCGCTCGTGGACGCGCAGCGCCTGGCCAATATGCGTTATGAGGGCGGCGTATCGAGCCGGCTGGAGTTGCTGGATGCCGATAGGCAACTCTTGCAGGCGCAATTAGCGCGGGTCGATGCGGAAAATGCGCAGCGCGCCGCGGTGGTGAGTCTGTTCAAGGCGTTGGGCGGTGGATGGAAGCCCGAAGAGACTGATGCAAACCAGTAGGCTTCCTCAGCAATCGTAAGGCTATCAGCCAATAATAAAAGCCGGCATTTGCCGGCTTTTATTTAGTTCGAGTTCTTTCTATGACTACCCCCAACTGCTTCACTCCCGGCAATATTCCTGGCTTTCCGACCTTGATCTTGACCCAATGCGTACCAAATTCCATCAGGATCAATTGGCAAACGTGCTCCGCAAGTGCCTCGACCAGCTTGAAACTATTCTCCGCCAGCGTTTCCCGAATGCGTGCGACGATTTGCCCGTAATCTATCGTGTCCTCAATCGCGTCTGTCTCGCAGGAGCGGCTGTGCGGCATCGCCAGTTCGATGTCCAGGACGATGGTTTGCGGGCGCATGCGTTCCCACTCGGGGACACCAAGGCGGGTTTCGACTTTGACTTCTTGCAGGAAAATAATATCCATATCGCTTAGAATCCGTTTTTCGAGAATTCTAGAGCATCTGTAATGAACGAGTGGATTTTTGTGGTGGCCGCTTACCTGCTGGGTTCGGTGGCGTTTGGGATTATCGTCAGCAAAATATTCGGATTGCCCGATCCGCGTACCGTGGGTTCAGGTAATCCGGGAGCGACTAACGTCATGCGTAGCGGCAAGAAGGCCGCGGCAATTCTGACTCTGGTGGGCGATGCCGGCAAAGGCTGGCTGATGGTATGGCTGACGCAGCATTACGGTCTGGCGCAGGAATGGGTATGCGCAGTCGCGATTTCGGTGTTTTTCGGGCATCTATATCCGGTGTTCTACCGCTTCAAAGGCGGCAAAGGTGTAGCGACGGCGGCCGGTATCTTGATCGCACTCTGGCCTTGGCTGGGTGTGAGCGTGATGGCGACCTGGATCCTGGCGTTTGCCATGTGGCGGGTGTCTTCGTTGTCGGCGTTGATTGCAGCAGGTTTTGCACCGATTTACGCGGCGGCATTTTTTGGTTTCAACCTTGTCACAGCGACGGTGCTGGTGCTGTCTGCAATGCTTGTTTGGCGGCACAAATCCAATATCCGCAAACTGCTGCTCGGCACCGAGCCCGGGTTCGGCAAGCCGAAAACGGGCGATATGCCTCCACAGTGATTCTGTGCGCTTACGGTGCAGTCAGTTCGGCCAAGTCCCAGCGTGGCCTGACGGTAAAACCATGATTGCCGGGCGCTGCGTTTTTGAGGCGCATTGCGCCGGCAAAGGCGATCATCGCTCCGTTGTCAGTACAGAATTCGAGGCGCGGATAAAAAACTTCGAAACCGCGTTTTTTTGCGGCTAAACCCAGCGCTTCGCGCAGGCGTTTGTTGGCGCCGACGCCCCCGGAAACAATCAAGCGATCCAACCCGCATTGCTCCAAAGCAGAGGCGCATTTTGCCGTCAGTACTTCCACTACCGCTTCCTGGAAAGCATGGGCGATATCGGCTTTGGAGGCTTCGTCCAGCGTCGCGTTGTTGGCGGCCGTCAATACGGCGGTTTTGAGGCCGCTGAAACTGAAATTGAGGTCGCCGCTATTAAGCATCGGGCGTGGCAATTTCAACGCTTTGGGTCGACCCGCTTCGGCAATTTTTGAAACTGCGGGACCACCAGGATAAGGAAGCCCAAGCAATTTGGCCGTTTTGTCGAACGCTTCGCCGGCGGCATCGTCCAGCGTGTCGCCGAGCAGTTCGTATTTACCAATGCTTGATACGCGCATCAATTGCGTGTGCCCACCGGAAACGAGCAGCGCGACGAATGGAAATGGCGGCGGATTTTCCTCAAGCAATGGCGCGAGCAGATGGCCTTCCAGGTGATGCACGCCAATGGAGGGAATATGCAATGTGAACGCCAACGATTCGGCGACGCTGGTGCCAACCAGCAGGGCGCCAGCGAGACCGGGTCCTTGGGTGTAGGCGATGGCGTCGATGTCGTTCAGCGTCAAGCCGGCTTCGTGCAGCACGCCTTCGGTGAGCGGCAGCACGCGGCGGATGTGGTCGCGCGAGGCGAGCTCCGGCACTACGCCGCCATATTCGGCATGCATCTTGATTTGCGAGTGCAGCGCGTGGGCTAAAAGGCCCTTTTCAGTGTGAAAAAGCGCGATGCCGGTTTCGTCGCAGGAGGTTTCTATGCCGAGAACGATCATTGATTTGCGTATAGAATGACTGAAGTGATTGATAAAATGTAATTCGCTGGCTAGAATAGCAAACTTTTTCGTTGTCTCTCAAGGAGAGAAGAATTCAATGACTACCGTACGTGTTAAAGAGAACGAACCGTTTGACGTTGCATTGCGCCGTTTCAAGCGCATCATGGAAAAGACCGGCCTGCTGACCGAACTGCGCGCTCGCGAGTTCTACGAGAAGCCGACCTGGGAACGCAAGCGCAAGGCTGCTGCTGCCGTCAAGCGTCATTATCGCCGCATTCGCAATCAGACCCTGCCGCCGAAGCTGTACTAAGCGTTGTCCGCAGTGTCGTTGAAATCCCGCATCACTGAAGACATGAAGGCCGCGATGCGCGCCAAGGACGCTCCGCGTCTGGGTGCGATCCGGCTGCTGCAGGCTGCGATCAAGCAGCGCGAAGTCGACGAGCGCATCGAACTTGATGACACGCAGGTGATAGAGGCAATCGAAAAGATGCTCAAGCAGCGTCGCGATTCGATCAGCCAGTACGAAGCGGCGAATCGTCACGATCTGGCCGATGTGGAAAAGTTTGAAGTCACGGTGCTGCAATCCTATCTGCCGCAACCATTGACCGAGGCTGAAATC
>DATHWE010000051.1:0-2753 GCA_035460905.1 Methylophilaceae bacterium
CAAGCGAGCTGGTGCGTTCGATGTGCAGTTCCTGCACCACCCCCTGCTCCATGATGGCGACACGGGTTTCCTGCGGGGTAACGTTAATCAGTATTTCTTCGCTCACGGCAGGGAAGCTCCAAATTGTTTGAGCAATTGCGCGGTTTCATAAATGGGCAAACCCATCACGCCAGAATAGCTGCCTTCGATCCTACGGATGAATGTCCCGGCAAGCCCTTGAATTCCATAACTACCCGCCTTGTCGCGCGGTTCGCCGGAAGCAATATACGCCTCGATATCGGCATCGCTCAGCGGCGCCAGTTCCACCTGTGTACTGGATAGCGCCACTTCGACACGATCCTTGTCAGCGACGGCAACCGCGGTATGCACCACATGCCAGCGGTCGGACATGCGCCGCAGCATCGCAGCCGCATCCGCATCGCTTTCAGGCTTGCCAAGGATCATGCCGTCGATGCAGACCGTGGTGTCCGCGGCAAGCACTGGGCGCAAAGGCAAACCCTGCTCGGCCAGTCGCTGCACGCAAACAGAGGCTTTCTCCTTCGCCAGCCGCAAGACGTAATGCTCCGGCGCCTCTTCCGCCAGCACGGATTCATCAACGTCCGATGGCAAGACATCGAAACCGATGCCGATCTGGCCGAGAAGCTCGCCACGACGAGGCGACCGAGAGGCCAGATAGATTTTGAATTTCATGGAATGCACTCGCGCTTTCGAAGTTTATCGCTGCAATTCGGATTCGACGGCGTCGCGTTTTGTTTTTCCCGCCAGCAGTTCCACCAGGGTCAGGGCGAAATCCATAGCTGTGCCCGGGCCTTTCGAGGTAACGACACGCCCATCAACCACGACCCTTTCGTCGGAATAATGATGTGTGCCGGGTAAATCGTCGATCACGCCAGGGAAACTGGTAGCTCGCTTGCCTTCCAGCAATCCGGCGGCATGTAGCGCCATCGGAGCAGCGCAGATGGCTGCGGTGTATTTGCCTGCGGCAGCCTGCTCCTGCAACGCACTGATAACGCGGCTATCGTTCTTGAGATGCTCCGAACCCGGCATACCGCCGGGCAGAACGATCATGTCGAAAACGTTCCGAAGCGCTTCATCCAGCGTCGTGTCCGGCACAAGAACCGTGCCGCGACTGGCTCGTACCGGCCCCGGTTCCAGGCCAGCCGTAATGACTTGGATGTCGGCGCGGCGTAAAATGTCGATAACCGTCACCGCCTCCAACTCTTCGCATCCTTGTGCAAGCGGAATCAATACCTTCGTCATGGCTTGTCTCCTGATTGTGGGATGAGGCAAGGATACTAACCCATTCAATAAGGGCCATCAAATGGACGAGTGGAGCCACCTGTTCAAAGTCGGAATTGCCTTGTTCGCCATCGTCAATCCGATAGGCACAGTACCGATTTTCGTCGCCGCAACCGAAGGTTGGCCGTCCATCGATCGCTCCCGGACTGTGCGCACCATTGCCCTGACCGTTTTCACGGTACTGTCAGTGGCCGTTTTCATCGGCGACAAGATACTGACATTCTTCGGCATCAGCATTCCGTCCTTCCAAGTCGGTGGCGGCATCCTGCTGTTGCTGATGGCGATTTCCATGATGCACGGCAAAGCCATCAGTGACCGGCAAACCGTCGAGGAGGCGCAGGCGGCGATCGACCGTGAGGCCGTCGCCATCGTGCCGCTAAGCATTCCGCTGCTGGCCGGGCCTGGCGCCATCAGCAGCGTAATCATCACAGCCGAGCAAAGCGGCGGATTCTGGGGCCATCTGATGCTGGTGATTCCGGTTTTCGTCGTTGCCGCATCGACATGGGCAATCCTGAGCCTGTCGATGGCGATTGCCAATCGCCTGGGGGCGGTGGGCATCATTATCGTTACACGCCTGATGGGCCTGATTCTGGCCGCGATGGCGATCGAGTTCATGACGCAAGGTCTGGGCAGTCTGTTCCCAGGGTGGCGAACCTAGTAGAATTGCCTGTTTTTCGCGCAATCACATCTTTACATATGATCTGGAAACCCAACGTTACCGTCGCCGCCGTTGTCGAACAAGATGGAAAATTCCTGTTGGTCGAGGAAGAAACCGCCGACGGCGTGATGTTCAACCAGCCTGCCGGCCATCTGGAAGATGGTGAAAGCCTGTTCGACGGCGTAATTCGCGAAGTACAGGAAGAAACCGCCTACCGGTTCAAGCCGACGGCGCTGCTTGGGATCTACCACTGGAAGCATCCAAAAAAAGACATTACCTACCTGCGCTTCGCGTTTACTGGCGAACTCACCGGACATGATTCGTCGCAAGCGCTGGACGCGGGGATCATTCGCGCCTGCTGGCTGACCCCGGAAGAAATCCGGGCGAGCCAGAACAGGCACCGCAGCCCGCAAGTGACGACCTGCATTGAGCATTACTTGGCAGGGCAACGTTTCCCACTATCGGTACTGACACATCTATGAAGAAAAAAGTCATTGTCGGCATGTCCGGCGGTGTTGACTCATCAGTCACTGCGCTATTGCTGAAAGAGCAAGGCTACGAAGTGGTCGGCCTGTTCATGAAAAACTGGGAAGACGACGATACCGATGAATACTGCCCCGCAAAGCAGGACCTGATCGACGCGGTGGCCGTGGCCGACCGCCTGGACATCGAGATCGAAGCGGTCAATTTCAGCAAGGAATACAAGGAAAAGGTTTTCAACAGTTTCCTGGAGGAATACCGCGCCGGCCGCACGCCCAACCCGGATATTTTCTGCAACTCCGAGATCAAGTTCCGC
>DATHWE010000052.1:0-44792 GCA_035460905.1 Methylophilaceae bacterium
GCCAGCAATATTGCAGTCACGCGCGATTGATGAAACGGACTACGTGCAACCCAGAATCAATGAGCTGCGAGAGGTCCGTGGAACAAGATCCATCTATCACAACAACGCCATCCAGTCATGGAAGGTAGCCGAATCCGGAGAACTCTCCAATGTTCAAGTGTATTAATTCAGCGCTTGCCGGGCTCGTGATCGTCATGTCGGGCACGGTGGCCCACGCAGATGCCTATCCGAATGTAGGCCGGGCTGCCACCGCGCAGGAAATCGCCGCTTGGGATATCGATGTGCGCCCTGATTTCAAAGGGTTGCCTGCCGGTTCCGGCAGTGTGGCGCGCGGGCAGGAAATCTGGGAGGGGCGGTGCGCATCCTGTCATGGCACCTTTGGTGAGTCCAACGAGGTCTTTACGCCGCTGATAGGCGGGACGACTAGCGAAGACATACAGTCGGGTCATGTTGCGGCATTGGCGAGCAACAAGCAGCCGCAGAAGACCACCATCATGAAGGTCGCGACCTTGTCGACCTTGTGGGACTACATTCATCGCGCCATGCCCTGGACGGCACCTAAATCGCTCTCCAATGACGATGTGTTTGCAGTCGTGGCGTACCTGCTGAGTCTGGCAGAAATTGTTCCCGAAAACTTCACGCTGACGGATCAGAACATCGCGGAAATACAAAAGCGTATGCCCAACCGAAATGGCATGACCCAGGAGCATGGGTTGTGGGATGTGAAGGGCAAGCCCGACGTACGGAGCGTTGCTTGCATGCAGGGATGCAATGTCCAGCCCCAGATCCGCTCATCGTTGCCGGATGCCGCCAGAAATGCTCACGGGAACATCCGGCAGCAAAATCGTGCGGTTGGCCCCGTCCGTGGCGTAGACACTTCGACAACAGCTGAAAACTCGACGCATGGCAATAAATCGGGACAAGGGACGCCCAGCAATGCAATGACGGATCCGGATATGCGCGGTTTGGCAAAGCAGAACAATTGCCTCGCTTGCCATGGTCTGCAAAACCGGATTGTAGGGCCGGGATTCAATGAAATTGCCAACAGATATAAAGCTGAGCCTGCGGCTGTGGCGAAGCTCGTCGAGAAAGTTAAAAACGGCGGCAGCGGAAGCTGGGGAAGCAGTGCAATGCCGGCACAGCGCCATGTCGGGGAAGAGGAAATCAAGTCGCTGATTAAATGGATTTTGGCGGGAGCCAAATAGGTTTCAGCCATGCAGGTTTATACCATGTTCGATTCAGATGAAAAGGGAGTTCAGGTGATGGATCAGGGAAGAAGAAATGCGTTGCGTATGGCGTCTGCACTAGGACTGGTGTGCGCTGGAAGTTTGCTTGGCCCCATGCGGGCATTTGCCGGGGAATGGAAAGCAAACAGTTTCGAGGCCAAGGGATTGGCGAATGCTTTGAAGGAACTGGGCGTCGACAGCTACACGATGAGCGGCGAGGTGTCCGTGATCAGCGCGGAGATTGCCGAGAATGGTGCGGTAGTGCCGGTGTCGGTCAATAGCGCCATTCCGAATACGGAATACATGGCCATCTTGATCGAAAAGAACCCTAATCCGCTGTCTGTGGCCTTCAATATCCCCGAGGGCACGGAGGCCGCGTTCACAACGCGAGTCAAGATGGGGGAAACCTCCAACATTCTTGCGTTGGTGAAAGCAAACGGGAAATGGTTTGCAGCGAGCAAGGAAGTCAAGGTAACTCTGGGCGGTTGCGGCGGCTGATAAACGCCAAGCAACGATTAAAAGCAAAACAGACACGTAATAAACAGAGGAATTGATTATGGCTGAGCCAATGCGGATTCGAGCAAAGTTGAACGGTGACACGGTAGAGGTGAAGGTGCTCATTCGCCACGACATGGAAACAGGAAAGCGCAAGGATCCTTCAGGAAAGGTTATCCCTCCGCATTTCATCAAAACCCTGATAGCCAAGTGCAAGGAAAAAACCGTATTGGATACGGTCATGGGTATTTCCGTTTCCAAGGATCCGTTCCTGTCGTTCAAATTCAAGGGAGGGGCCTTGGGGGACAAAGTGACCGTGACCTGGGTGGATAACACCGACGATACCCGTACAGACGAAGCGACGATTTCGTAGAGAGTTTATGCATCAACTTTCTGGATGGTTTACGCAAGGATGATTATGAGACTTATCGCTTCGATTTTTGCCACACTGATCACGATGATCCCTTTGCAAGGTTTCGCGGGCAACTCGTCAACAGACGAAATCGCCAAATACAGGCAGCTGCTGGCAGATGGCAATCCTGCTGAGCTGTGGGAGATGCGAGGGGAAGAACTGTGGAAAAAGAAGCTCGGGCCACAAAGCGTTTCCCTTGAGCAATGCGATCTAGGTAAAGGGCCTGGGGTCGTCAAGGGCGCCTATGTGGAATTGCCCCGATATTTCAAGGACGTCAACAAGGTCATGGATCTGGAACAGCGCCTGATCCATTGCCGTATCACGCTGCAGAAGCTCACGCCGGAGCAGGCAGTTGCCGTGCCGTTTGGCTCGACGGGGAATCCGTCCGATATCGAAGCGCTGGTCGCATATATCACCGCAGCTTCCCGCGGAATGAAGGTCGCTGTTTCAACCACGCATCCAAAAGAGCAGGCCGCCTATGAACTCGGTAAACGGTTTTTCTTTTACCGGGCGGGAGCCCATGACTTTGCCTGCGCGACATGCCACTCGAAGGATAAGCAGCGTATTCGCTTGCAGGAATTACCGAATCTGCTTAACAGGACGGATGCCCAGAATACTTACAGTACCTGGCCTGCATACAGGGTTTCTCAGGGTGAGGTAAGAAGCATGCAGCATCGGCTGAGCGATTGCATGCGTCAGCAGCGCTTCCCGGAACCGCGCTATGCCTCTGACACCATCACCGCCTTGATCATGTTCATGGCAAAAAATGCTGAAGGCGGTGTTTATGATGCCCCGGCGCTTAAGCGGTAAAGGAAGAGCAATGAAAATTATTTTATCTGTAATCGCGATTTCCCTCTTTGTCACCGGTTGTGCGACAGCCGCGATGCAAACGGATACAGGGAAGATGCTGGTGGCCAGGCTGGAGGAAGATTTTTCTTCAAAAGGGCCTGCGACGGTGGAGCGCATGCTCAATCAGGACGAAGTGCAGAAATTATGTAGTGCGTACCCGCTTGAAATGTCGGATGAGCAGATGGAAACCCTGCAGGCCAGCCAACTAAAGACAGTGAAATACCCAGCAGATGGAAATTATCTGGGCGAATGGAAGGAAGGCGAAAAGATCGCTCAAAACGGTCGTGGCATGCAGTCCTCGGATCAAGTCAAAGGGACCAACGGCGGTAATTGCTACGCATGCCATCAATTGGCGAAGGAGGAGATTTCCTTCGGCAATGTCGGCCCATCGTTGTACCGATACGGCAAATTGAAAGGAGAGAGTGAGGCTGTCGTCAAATATACCTGGGCCAAGATATACAACTCCCAGGCCTTCACTGCCTGTTCAAACATGCCTCGTTTCGGGCATTCGGAAATATTAACCGAGAAGCAGATCAAGGATGTAATGGCCCTGCTCTTTGATAAAAATTCACATGTTAATCAATAGGGTATTTATTTCAGGCTTTGCCGGGATTCTGGTCCGCCTTCAATTTATTCCGATACTGCCAACAGCGATCAAGGTACCAAATGTCTATTAGTCGTCGCCAGTTCATACAACTTATCGGTGCCGCCGCTGCCAGCGGCATGGTACTTAATGCCAGGGGGGCATTGGCTGCCCCATCGATGGACAAGCTTTATGACATTCCTCGGTTCGGCAATGTGCATTTGCTTCACTTTACCGATTGTCATGCACAACTGCGTCCGATTTACTTCCGGGAACCCAATGTTAACTTGGGGGTGGGGCAAGCCATTGGGAGGCCACCCCACCTGGTTGGCGAGAAGCTGCTTCACAGCATGGATATCAAGCCTGGCTCTGCAGAGGCCTATGCATTCTCCTACCTCAATTTCGAGCAAGCATCGAATGCCTATGGGAAGGTCGGCGGTTTTTCTCATCTCGCCACCCTGGTAAAGCGCATGAAGGACAGCCGCCCGAATGCTTTGCTTCTGGATGGCGGAGATACTTGGCAGGGTTCTGCGACGGCGCTGTGGACCAATGGCCAAGATATGGTAGATGCCTGCCTGCAACTCGGCGTCGATGTCATGACGGCCCATTGGGAAATGACCCTGGGTGATAAGCGGGTAAAGGAAATCGTCGAGAAGGATTTCAAGAATCGCGTCGATTTCATTGCCCAGAATATTAAGACTACCGATTTCGGCGACCAGGTATTCGCGCCCTATGTCATCAAGGAAATGAATGGCGTGCCAGTCGCCATTATCGGACAGGCTTTCCCATACACACCCATTGCGAACCCGCGACATTTTGTGCCCGATTGGACGTTTGGCATCCAGGAGGAGAACCTTCAGGCCATGGTCGATGATGCCAGAGCGAAAGGGGCGAAGGTTGTTGTTCTGCTGTCCCATAACGGCATGGACGTCGATATCAAATTGGCTTCCCGCTTGCGCGGCATGGATGCCATCTTGGGCGGACATACGCATGATGGCATGCCGGTTCCGGTGATCGTGGATAACGCGGGCGGCAAGACCCTGGTTACCAACGCAGGAAGCAACAGCAAGTTCCTTGGGGTTCTCGATTTCGATGTGCGCGCTGGCACCGTTCAGGGATTCAAATACCGGTTGTTGCCGGTTTTCTCCAACTATCTGCCCGCTGATCCGGAGATGGAGCAACTGATTGGCAAGTTACGCGCACCTTTCGAAAACAGGCTTAACGAAAAGCTGGCGGTAACCCAGGGCACACTCTACCGCCGTGGCAATTTCAACGGAACCTTCGATCAGCTGATCGTGAATGCCTTGATGGAGGTAAAGGATGCGGAGATTGCCTTTTCGCCGGGATTCCGATGGGGAACATCCTTGCTTCCGAATACCGAGATCCTGATGGAAAACCTGATGGATCAGACCGCGACTACCTATTCCCACAGCACGCTTACCGAAATGACAGGAAGCATGATCAAGACCGTGATGGAGGATGTGGCTGACAACCTCTTCAACCCCGACCCCTACTATCAGCAAGGCGGCGACATGGTCAGGGTCGGCGGAATGACGTATGCGATTGACCCGAATGCAGCCATGGGGTCAAGGATTCAGGATATGCGTTTGAATGGAGTGCCCATCGAGGCAAGCAAGAAATACAAGGTAGCAGGTTGGGCGCCGGTCGCCGAAGGGGCAAGTGGAGAACCGGTGTGGGAGGTGGTGGCTACCTGGCTGCGCAGCAAGAAGAGTGTGCCGTCGTTGCCATTGAATACCCCACGCATCATTGGCATGGATGCGAATCCGGGCATGGCGCTATAGCCCCTCATTTCGCGCTGAATAGAAGGATAAAAGGAGAGAAAACTTGAACAAGACAACCTGGACGCTTGCAATATTTTTATTTGCCATGCCCTTTGCGGCTAACTCGGCTGAGGCGAGCTATACCGTCAAGTTGATGACACCAGATACTGCGTTGAAAGCGGCTTTGGCGGGGATGAAGACATGCCAGGAGCTAGGTTATCAAGTAACGGTAGCCATTGTTGACCGGGCCGGACAAAGCCAGGTGATGTTACGAGATCGATTTGCCGGTGCCCATACCATCGATTCTGCAATAAACAAGGCATGGACAGCGGCAAGCTTTAAAACCAACACTAGTCAGTTTGCCGAGAATACTCAGAGTGGGAAGGACTCGAGCGGCATTAGACATGTGCCGAAAGTGCTGGCTATCGGCGGCGGAATGATTATTGAAGCAGGAGGGAGCCTATACGGAGCCGTCGGCGTATCAGGTGCTCCAAGTGGTGACGCGGATGACAAATGCTCGAAGGCAGCCATCGATGCAATCATGGAAGATCTCGAGTTGTAATTTTTTACTTGATGACTTACTGAGGTAATCGTTCTTCCAAGTAGTTTTACGGATAGTGAATTGATATTAAAGCAGACTATAAAAATTTATTTTGCAATATCTGGTGTGATCTAAAGACATAAATGGGCATGAACTACTGAGTTATGGAAGGAAATATCATGCTTGAATCGATTATGGTAAGCAAAGATTTGATGGATTTTCTGGATTCCTTGCCTGAGCCGCGCTTGGTGTTGGGTACGGACTACAGAATTATTTACTCCAACCTTGCATATCAAAAGATTTTTGGTGATGGCAAACCGATGCAAGGAAAGCATTGCTATGAGGTATCACATCATTACCTGAAGCCATGTGATCAGCAAGGCGAGGCATGCCCACTAAAAGAGGCGAGAGAAACCAAGTCGACTCACCGCGTATTTCATCTGCATCACACTCCTCGTGGGCGAGAGCATGTGGATGTAGAACTTACCCCCATCCTTGATGATTTCGGTGAACCGGCTTTCTATATTGAAACCCTAAGAAAGCAGAACCATATTTCTGCCTTGCCCAGCCCCGAAAGTGCAGTCGGTAAAAGCCCTGCGTTTGTTCATATGCTCGGACTAATCGAGCGCGTGGCCCCAAGTGACACGCCGGCACTGCTGCTGGGCGAATCCGGAACAGGGAAAGAGGTGATCGCGCACGTTCTGCATAAAAATAGCAAACGCAGCAACTCCGGATTTGTAATCGTCGATTGCTCGGGCCTTACCGAGACTCTCTTTGAAAGCGAGCTATTCGGCCATGAAAAAGGCTCCTTTACAGGTGCTTACAGTGAAAAAAAAGGCTTGGTGGAAATGGCTCATGGCGGGACGCTTTTTCTGGATGAAATCGGCGAGATCCCTCTAAGCCAGCAAGTCAAACTATTACGATTAATCGAAACCAGCACTTACAGAAAGGTGGGTGGCCTGGATGTCTTGCGGACAAACTTCCGGTTGATTTGCGCAACACATCGCGATTTGAAGCGAATGGTGGAAGAGGGTACCTTCCGACAGGATTTGTATTTTCGAATTAATGCATTCCCGATTCATATGCCCGCTTTACGCGAGCGCAAAGAAGATATTTGCGTTCTGGCCGAGTCACTTTTGCACCGGCTCTCGCCTCACAGGAATTTTTTGCTCACAGATGAGGCCAGGGAGTTTCTCACGGAATATTCATTTCCCGGCAATATTCGGGAGCTCCGCAACATGCTTGAACGAGCCATTCTGTTAGCGGATACCGAAAAAATTCAAAGATATCATCTGATGGACGATGCGCAATTAACTGCCTCACAAACACAGGTGACATCCAAGCAATCATTGTTCAATGGCGAGGTGATCCCATTACATGACTTGGAGTCTCGATACCTTCAATGGGTGATCAGCGAAAGTAGTGAAAACAAAAAAACTCTGGCAACGAAGCTCGGGCTTACGTCGAGAACGTTTTATCGAAAACTCAAGGAAATAAAAGGTGAACAATAATCGGCCAGCTCTTCATAACTATTCCCTTAATCAATTTATCTGAATATTTTGTAATGATTTCAGTTTTTCACTGAATCCATCACATCAGTAAGCCTTGTATCCATGCAGGTTTCTCCATCGAGAGAGGCCAGTACTTAATTATTGCCCTGCTTTTCTATAACTGTCTTCTCTTTCCCCTTCAGTAGCACATCTACCCTCATCTAGCTCTGTTTCAACCTAACTTGTTTATTTGGCATATGACAAAAATGTCGCAACCAAATAGCCGTCATTTCAATCAGTGACGCCAATGACGCATTGGCAGCATGAATCGCACTGATAAATATAATATAAATAATATAAAACAATTACTTAAGTAACATGGCCTACTACTTGCTGTTTGTAGGCTGTGGAGGTTTTGCCAATCCATTGTTTACCGCTGGTAATGGGTACATTTCCGGCAATTTTTGGCAACTAATTGGCTGGGCCATTTAATACGCGATGCGTGCTATTGATTCATTAAAAATGGCATAAATGAGGAGAAATCATGTCACAAGAGTCTGTTAAGAAAGCGCTCTCAGAAATGATTGGCGCAATTGGTAGCAATCCAGGTGCTGCAAAGGTTGTATTCAGAGCTTCAACCAGTTTGCAAAACGATGTGCAATGTGTCGCACATGTCCGCGATTTTCCTCCCGTCATCATCGATGAACCGCCGGAGTTAGGCGGCGGCGATGCAGGTATGAATCCGGTTGAGCTTGTGCTGGTGGCGCTTGGCACCTGTCAGGAAATCATGTTCTCTGCTTATGCCGCTTTTATGGGTATCAAGCTGGATGAATGCAAGGTTGATGTTAAAGGGTATTTGGATGTGCGAGGCCTGCTCGGTCTCGAAGCGACTGTACCACCCGGTTATCAGCATATTTCCTATGAGACAAGAATCACTAGCTCCGCTGACGATGCCGCATTGATAAAGCTCATTGAAACGGTAGAGAGCCATTGTCCAGTCATGGACATTCTCGTTCGTGCACAAAAAGTTTCCGGCCGGGCTTTAGTTAACGGGAAAGAGCTGAGCACATTTTCAACGATGGAGCTTGCGGAAGCCTGATTCACGCTACTACATCACTCTGAGGGGACTTAAATGAAAAAAATTGTATGTACATTGGCCGCATCGTTGCTTGCAGTACCTGTCGCGCAAGCGGCGAACTATGGTACTGATTTGAACAACACTATGTTGCCTGCTACTGGTGGGATGGGTGGGGCAAGTGTTGCGAGAACGGTAGAGGGTGCAGCCGCAGTTTTTGGCAATCCAGCTACATTGACTGAATACAATGAAGGCACGACTGTTGCATTCGGTGCGACCTATTATCGAAATGATGTTCGAGTCCAGCATGATGGTTCTATTACAGGGCAGGCTTGGTCCAGCAGATCAAATACCGATCAGTATTTGGTTCCTACCGTTGCTATTACGCAAGCATTTAGTCCTAAGTTAGTTGCCGGGATTGGGTTGACAGCTCAGTCAGGTATCGGCTCCGATTTTCGGGACGTGCCAGGAAGCTTAGATCCTAATTCCGAATTGCTGGTATTTAACGCGAACGCCGGTTTGGGTTACAAAGTGACGGACAACTTGTCGCTAGGTGCCATGGCTACGCTTGGTAATGGCTTTCTGCAGATGTCCTTGAATTCCGCTAGTAGTTCTACGCATGGATTCGGGTTCAGGGGGACGGCGGGGGCCAAATATGATGTAGGAGCTACCAGCCTCGGTGCTTATTATCGTAGCCCGTTAAAAATCGAATATGACCGATTCATCAACAATGGTTCTCCAATTGGACCTGGCAAGGGGAATTTCTGGTCCGTGGATGTTGAGCAACCTCAGGAGTTCGCCGTAGGGATTGCCAACAATTCTTTGATGGGCGGTAACCTTCTGATCTCTGCGGATATTATTTATAAGGACTGGTCCAGCGCGGATCTTTATGAAGATTTTTATCGAGATCAAACCGTATATGCTCTGGGCGCACAACTCACAACTGGTGCAGCCAAGTGGCGTGTTGGGTACAGCTATGCAAGAGATCCTATTAAACGAAATGTGGGCACAAGTATCGGTGGCGTGCCGTCCTTCGCTTACAACGGAACTACAGTAAATCTTACTCCTCCTCTGACGCAATACTTCCAAGCAACCAATGCTGAAGCTATCTGGGAACATCAGCTTAGTGGCGGTTTTGGCTATCAACTTACCAAAAACATTTCCTTTGATTCGCATGCCGCAGTTTCATTGGAGAACTCTGACAACATCGGTGAGTTTACACATGTGAAGGCCAAAACATGGCAAGTCGGAGCTGGGCTTACCTGGAGCTTCAAATAGATTAAGAGGGCTAATTGAGATGGAAATACTTACAACATCACAACTGGTAGCGATCGCGAAAGTGGAAATCATTGAAAAAGATGTCAACACGGTGGCTCAGATTATTAAGTCGGAATTACCCATCTTGGTTGATGTGCGCGAGCCTGAAGAGTTTGCACAAGGTCATCTCGCAGGTGCGATCAATGTTCCACGCGGAGTGCTTGAATTCAAAGTGGACCCAAGCAATCCCGCTGGCATGCCTACCTTGTTCGATAAGTCAGCACAAATGGTTGTTTACTGTAAATCCGGCGCGCGCAGCGCTTTGGCCGCACAGACACTAAGGACGCTTGGCTATAAGTCAGTCACCTCCATGGGAGGTGGCTTTGAGGCATGGAAGGTGGCGGGCCTTGACGTCGCTGTAGGCTGAAGCAGCTTTTTAGATAAGGGGTGGGCTGTAACCTTATAGAGAAATAGGGCGGACCCACCCCACTCTGAACAGTAAAAAATCACTTTTTGAGGGGAATGATATGACCTATCCAACGGAATGCCACTATCACAAGGAACATACATGGCTGATTCTGCAGCCAAATGAAGAAGCTCTGATCGGAATTACTTTTTTTGCCCAAGATACCTTGGGAGATATCGTTGAGCTTGGCGGACCACCCAAAGGCAGCATGGTCAGTTACGGAGTTTCATGCGGTACCGTGGAATCAAGAAAGACCGTTTCTGACCTCATTTCTCCCGTTACCGGGGTCGTGCTTGAGGTGAACGAAGGACTGAGATCGGAGCCTTTTATGCTCAATGATGATCCTTACGGAAAGGGATGGATCGCTCGTATAAAGCTTTCAAATCCAAGTGAAGTCGCGATGTTGATGAGTGCTGAAGAGTATCGAACGAACATCGGTGACTGATAAGTAATAGCCATGCATTTTCAAAATGCTTAAAAACTCTATTTCACGTCCTGTCTTGCGAAATCTTGGGGTAACTGACTATCTCAGTACTTGGCGAGCAATGCAGGAATTCACCTCCTCACGCAATACGGATACATCTGACGAAATATGGATAACTGAGCATCTACCTGTTTACACCCTGGGGTTGAACCGGAAGGGAGTCAGTTTGCCGCTGCGCTCTGATATACCTCTGGTCGAGACGGATCGGGGAGGAAAGATCACTTATCACGGCCCAGGTCAGGTAGTTGTTTATCTTCTGCTTGATCTAAACCGCCTAAACCTGGCAGTGAAGCACCTCACCCAATGCATTGAAAATACTGTGGTTGAAGTCCTGAAAATCCATCAGGTTGAGGCTGCGTTGATCGAGGGCGCCCCCGGAGTTTATGTTGGTAAGAAAAAAATTGCTTCATTAGGTCTCCGTGTCAAAGGGGGATGCAGCTATCACGGCTTCAGTCTTAACGTTGATATGGATCTGTCCCCATTTTCCTCTATCGATCCTTGTGGCTTTAATGGCCTTGAGGTGACCCAGCTTCGAAATCTAGGTGTTTCAGTAGCTACCGACGAAGTTTCAACTCAGTTAGCCCATTTATGTGAGCGACAGATTAGCTTCGCTTAATTGAAAGGTTTTCTATGACTTCCGTTATAGGGATTAAAGAAAAAGGGGCTGCCAAAACTGCCCGGATTCCCATCAAGATCATTCCTGCCATTGCCTTAAGCAAGCCGGAGTGGATTCGCATGAAGCCGCCAATTGGATCAAGGTTTAGAGAAATAAAAAATATTCTTAGAGAAAATAATTTACATACCGTATGTGAGGAGGCTTCCTGTCCAAATATTGGCGAGTGTTTCAGCAGTGGAACGGCGACATTCATGATTTTGGGGGATATATGTACGCGTCGTTGCCCATTCTGCGATGTGGGACATGGAAGACCCTTGCCTCCAGACAATGACGAGCCTGAAAATCTCGCACGAACGATTAGCCTCCTGAAGCTTGGCTATGTCGTCATTACCAGTGTTGACCGTGACGACATGCGCGATGGCGGCGCGGCGCATTTTGCAAAATGCATCCGTGCAATACGTTCGGTTTCATCCAGCACATTGATCGAAATCCTGGTCCCCGATTTTCGTGGGCGCCTTGAAAAATCACTTGCAGCCCTCGAGTATGAACGGCCGGATGTATTTAACCATAACCTTGAAACCGTGCCGCGACTCTATAAACAAGTTCGTCCTGGGGCTGATTATCTTCATTCGCTTAATTTGTTGAAAGAATTTAAATCGAAGTATCCCAGCATTCCTACGAAATCAGGATTGATGTTGGGATTAGGCGAGACCAATGAGGAAATCATTCAAGTCATGCGTGACATGCGTATGGCAGGAGTGGGAATGCTGACTTTAGGCCAGTATTTACAACCTACAGAGCATCATCTGCCTGTAGCGAGATACGTAGAGCCGGAACAATTCAAGTTGTTTGAAAAGCTTGCATATGAGCTCGGCTTCAGTCAGGCAACATGCGGTCCTATGGTGCGCTCTTCCTATCATGCGGATCAACAAGCCCGGATAGTTCTGTAATTTTTCACTTAATCGTTTTTGCTAAATTGAATTATTAATAAAAGTTATGAGATTCAAAGGATTAATAAAATGGATTCATACGACAGCAGTACACCTGTAATCACTTATTTAAAAACTGAGGTACTTGTACTTGGTGCCGGGCCAGGGGGGTATACCGCAGCTTTTCGGGCAGCCGATTTGGGTAAGAAAGTGCTTCTTATCGAGCGCGGGCCGGCCTTGGGAGGTGTTTGCCTGAATATGGGATGCATCCCATCTAAGGCTTTGTTGCATGCGGCAAAGGTAATCACCGAGGCAGAACAGATGTTCTCTCACGGCATACATTACGTTAAGCCGGAAATAGATCTTCAGGAGCTTCGCGAATGGAAGGATCACGGAGTTATCGGACAGTTAACCAATGGTTTGAGTCATATGGCAAAGCAGCGCCAGATCACAACATTATCTGGCGTTGGCAAGTTCGTTTCGCCGCATGAATTGGAGGTGTGCGCACAAAACGGTGATGTGACTATGGTGACTTTCGAAAGTGCCATTATTGCGGCTGGATCGCAACCTATCCGTTTCCCCGGGTTGCCGGACGATCCGAGGATCATGGATTCCACAGGAGCATTGCTTCTGGAAGATATTCCGAAACGTATGCTCGTTGTCGGCGGTGGAATTATCGGCTTGGAATTAGGGACGGTCTACGATGCATTTGGATCCAAGGTAAGTGTCGTTGAGTTGAGCGATGGTTTGATGCAGGGATGTGATCGCGATTTGGTGCGCCCCCTTCAAAAGCGTATGGAAAAGAGATTTGAGAAGATTCATCTGGATACAAAGGTCAGCCATATAGAACCGTGTGATGACGGAATACATGTGACTTTCGAAAAAGACAATGTGATTGATAAACAATTGTATGACAAGGTGCTTATCGCCGTAGGCAGAAGACCCAATGGTAAATACATCGGTGCGGAAAATGCGGGTGTATTCGTGGATGAGCGTGGATTCATCCCAGTTGATAAACAGTTACGTACCAACGTTCCCCATGTTTTCGCAATTGGTGACATCGTTGGGCAGCCCATGTTGGCGCACAAAGCAACGCATGAAGGCAAAGTGGCTGCGGAGGTCATTGCCGGTAAGGATGTCGAGTTTCAGGCCTCAGTAATTCCAGCGGTAGCCTACACTGATCCAGAAGTGGCTTGGGTTGGTGTCACTGAAACAGAGGCCAAGGCCAAGGGGATTGCTATAGAAAAAGCTACTTTTCCATGGGCGGCAAGTGGGAGAGCAATCAGTATTGCCCGTACTGAAGGTCTAACCAAGTTGATTTTTGATAGCGAGACTGATCGATTGATTGGGGCGGGTATTGTAGGGACTAACGCAGGAGAAATTCTGGCAGAGACTGCGCTTGCCATTGAAATGGGCGCTGACGCCAGAAGCCTGGGTATAACTATTCATGCACATCCAACATTGTCCGAAACTGTATGTTTTGCCGCTGAAATCAAGGAAGAGACAATTACAGATTTATATATTCGAAAAAAGTCATAGAAGATTTTTATTCGAATTGTTATGCCATTAATTACATAAGTAAACAGCCAAATCTTTGTTGGTTGTGCCATTAATGGCAATTTCACGATGCATATATTAATTTAAACATAATTAAAACAATAGCTTAATTAATTGGCATACGCGTTGCTTATATAAGTTTGCCGGGAAAGTCCCAATGAACGAAATCATGAGTTTTGGGAGTCGGGTCCAATAAGCTCGGGCTTATTTTGATTGACTAAAACAAGGTAAGGAGAAATTAAAGTGAAACTAAAAGAAAGCGTAGTAGCAATTCGTAAAATCTCTCAAGTCGCCATTCTAGGGATGGGCATGATGACGCTGCCGTTTGCCAATGCGGATGAATCGAGTTGCTCACCCTTCACGCCATTGGTTAAAGGACAGGAAGATTTTGTCTATGTTTGGACTCTAGGCGTCAAAGGTATCGGAGACGAATCCGACAAGCTTGTGACCGTGGATGTTAATCCCAAGTCCAAGACTTACGGCAAAGTGATCGCCAAAGCCTCCGTAGGCGGCCGTGGCGAGGCACACCACATGGGCTTCACCGATGACCGCAAGTTCATGTGGGCAGGTGCGCTGGATAGCAACAAGATTTTCATATTCGACGTGGCTACAAATCCTGCCAAGCCCAAGCTTGTCAAAACTATCACTAACTTTGTACCGAAAACTGGTTTGGTCGGTCCTCATACGTTTTACGCGACTCCTGGCCGCATGGTAATTGCCGCACTATCCAACGCAAAGGATCATGGTGGTCAGACCGGTCTAGCCGTGTACACCAACGCTGGCGAATATGTTGCAACCTATCCGATGCCGACGACCAATGGCGGCGATGGTTTTGGCTACGATGTGGCGATCAACCCGAACAAGAATGCGATGTTGACGACGGCATTCACCGGCTGGAACAACTACATGGCCGATCTTGGCAAACTGGTGAAAGACCCGGAGGCCATGAAGCAGTTTGGTAATACCACGGTGATGTGGGACTACAAGTCCATGAAGCCTCTCAAGATCTTTAACACACCCGGCGCTGCACTTGAAGCCCGTTGGTCCTTCAAGCCTGGTGATAACTGGGCTGTGACGACCACCGCGCTCACTTCCAACATCTTTGTTTACAAGCAGGATGACAAGGGTGAATGGCAGCAACACAAGGTTGGAACTATCGGCGATCCGGCCAAGATTCCGTTGCCTGTGGATATTGCACTTATCCCTGACGGCAAAGGCATGTGGGTAAATACCTTCATGGACGGGACAACCCGATTCTGGGATATGACCGATCCATTGAACCCGAAAGAAACCTATACCAAGAAAATTGGTTCCCAAGTCAACATGGTTTCTCCCAGTTTTGACGGTACGCGTGTTTATTACACGACCTCTCTGCTGGGCAACTGGGATATGAAAGGCAAGGCGGACGAGCAGTTCCTGAAGATGTATCACTGGGACGGCAAGGAATTGAAGGCTGGTTTTGAGATCGATTTCTATAAGGAAAAGCTGGGTCGAGCTCACCATATGAAATTCCAGGTTCGTGACCTGAAAACACTGCAACCATTGCAAGCCACTGTGGAACCTAGGACCAAGGTCGCGAGCAATTAGAGTTTTTTAATACTCCGTAGTTTACTGTTCATCTCCAGTCGCTAGTTCAGCAGAAGGTTAAGAAGAGGTATGTGCTTGCAGTCACGATTTGTTTTTAGCCTTACCGGGTTACTGCTCGGGTTAGCGGCATTTTTCTCTGTCTGGTTCCTTGCAGGGTGTGGGGAAATTGTCTCTCCTAAAGACCAGACAGAGTCTTTCTTATCTGAATCAAGGAATGCCAATAAGCGTGTTTCAGGTTTGCCTAAACCTGGCACATATAGGCTTGAGAAAATATTTCAAGTTCCAACTTATAAAGTACTTGATGCCAAAGGCAAGTTGCAGCCGTTAAGCAATTACACACAAGGCAAGTTAACACTATTAACCTTTTTTTATCAAAGATGCTCCGATGCTAATGGATGCCCCTATGCCATTGGAGTGTTCCACTCAGTGAAAGATAATTTAGAGAAATACAAAATGTCACAGGCCGTCAGGCTTGTAAATATCAGCTTCGACCCCGAGCGGGATACACCGATGATGATGGCCGGGCTTGAGAAGCAAATGAGTGGCACAGAAGAACCGGGGGAAAAAGTTGAATGGAAATTTCTTACTACCAATTCAGTAAATCATTTGCTGCCTTTAATTAATTCCTTTGGCCAGAATGTCGACATTGAGCTGGATCCAAAAACAGGCGATAAGACTTTAACGTATCAACATGTACTCAAAGTTTTTTTGATCGATGAGCAGGGCGCTGTGCGTGAGATTTATTCAACATCGTACCTTGATGCAGAGGTATTGTTGAACGACATCAAGACATTGCTTCTGGAAAAGAGATAAGTTTAAGTAAGTGGGGTTTGCAATGCGCGTCAGAAACGTCCTTTTTATTTTTAGTGCTTTAATAATTGCCGTTGCTCTATATATGGCGTACAAGAAATCCGGTATTGGCTATGAGCCTTATCCGAAAGGGGATGCGCTAGGTCTTCCAGCGATGATAATCCCAGAAAATAACCCGCTTACTGCAGAAAAAGTTGCTCTCGGCAGAAAGTTGTTTATGGATCGTAGGCTTTCACATAACAACACTATTTCTTGCGCGATGTGTCATGTACCAGAGCAAGGGTTCGTAGTGAATGAAATCGCCACTGCGGTTGGCCTGGAAGGGCGGACGAATAAGCGGAATGCTCCCACGATCTTTAACGTAGGTTATTACAAGCACTTGTTTCATGATGGCCGCGAGTTTTCGTTGGAAAACCAGATTATTGGTCCCTTACTCGCAGAAAATGAAATGGGGAATCCTTCTATTGGATTTGTCATTGAAAAAATTGATTCATTTCCTGACTATCAGGGCTTATTTGAACAAGCATTCGATGGCCAGAAGGCCAATTTGGAGAGAGTGAGCCTGGCTATTGCATCATATGAACGAACGATGGTGTCCGGGAACTCCAAATTTGATCAGTGGTATTTCGGCAAAAATAAGGCAGCGCTCAATGAAAGGGAAATCAATGGATTCCGGCTATTTTCAGGGAAGGCAAACTGCATAAGCTGCCATACGGTAAATAAGGAGTCGGCTCTTTTTACCGACCAGTCATTCCACAACACCGGTGCTGGTTGGAACCGTAATAATAAGGTATTGAGTAGCCTGGTTAAAAATGAAGTCTCAAAGCAGACCTTTCCTGTTTCACTGGCTCCGGGTATTACAGTGGAGGTCGCCAATGATCACTTCGACAAAGCAAGCGAGGTTCCAAAAAATGACGTCGGGCGCTTTGAGGTAACCAGTAATCCGAACGATAGCTGGTTATACAAAACACCAAGTTTAAGAAATATACAACTGACAGCTCCTTATATGCACGATGGCTCTCTGCGTACATTGGATAACGTTGTGGATTTCTATAACGTGGGGGGGGAGGATAACCCATACAAAGATCAGCGCCTGGTGCCGCTTGGACTCACTCAGGATGAAAAAGCTGATTTAGTCGCGTTCATGAAAGCGCTAACCGGTTCCAATGTAAAACGACTCGAAAAGGAAGCACGCGATGCCTATTTTGAGGCTCCGGTTCCTTGATCGTATCTGATCATTCAACGAATTGATCCAGCCATTACGCGATCATGTTCGCCTGACATTGCATCGTGAACACACAGAGTGGCTTGACTTGCTCTGTGCGTTCACATCGCTGCATGGAGTAACCACATGAATACTGCTACGCCTGCGACTGTAGTGATTGCAGGTTACAGCGAAGGTTTAGGTAGCGCATTGCATGAGCGCTTCACGGCAGGTGGTTACCGCGTGATCGGAGTTTCGCGCACTAACGTGGCCGATTTGCATACTGACCTGAGTGATCCGGCGGCCACCGCCGAATTGTTTCTGAAGATCGATCGTAACTACGGACCTTTGGCTGGGGTGGTGCACAACGCCATGCTATTCCATCGTCAGGACTTCCTGCACACCCGGCCGGATGAGTTTCTGTCGGTGTGGAGCTCCATGGTAATGACCGCCGTTAACATTTCCCAACAAGCTATTCCTCGTTTACAAGCGAGTGGGGGTGGTGTGTTGATTTTCTCAGGCGCATCCGGCAGCCTGCGAGCCGGACCTCTTTTTTCCGCTTTCAGTAGTGCCAAGTTCGCGCTTCGAGGACTTGCACAAGCACTTGCGCGAGAGCACCAGCAGGACGGCATTCATGTCATACATGCCGTGATCGATGGCCTGATCTGGACCGACAAGACCCGTTATCGTTTCTCGGCTGCCCAGTGCGATCGTGCCATTGATCCCTGTTCATTAGCCGAAACATACTGGCATTTGTTTCATCAGCCTCGTAGTGCATGGACACATGAGTTGGATATCCGCCCCGGGCAGGGGAGTTTTTGAAACTCAGCCATGAGTAATCTACAGAGTGACGCCGGTTTGCCCGTGGCTGTCGTCGGTGCCGGATTGTCTGGACTGATCGCGGCCTCGCTATTGGAAGCTCAAGGGCGGGATGTTGTCCTTGTTGAGGCTCGTCAACGTATAGGAGGTCGCATTGAAGGCGCCGGCGATAGTGGCGCTAAGCATCGTCTTGACTTGGGGCCGTCCTGGATTTGGCCGGAGATCAATAGTCATCTGGATTACTGGCTGCGAGAGTTGGGGCTATCCACATTTGTACAACACACTCACGGCATCAGTTTGATCGAATTGGCAAACCTCGATATACACCAACGTGCGAATATTTTCCTCTCATCCCCTCCATCCCGGAGAGTGGATGGAGGTACCGTTGTATTGGTAGAAACCCTGCATCGCCGCTTGCGATGCACCCGTACTGAATTAGGGGCCCAACTTGTAGGGCTTCGGAAAATTGAAAGCGGGATTGTAACTCTTGCGTTGGAGCGAAATGGTTGTCGCGACACATTACCTGTCCATTCAGTAGTTCTGACATTGCCGCCTAGATTGCTTGCCAAACATGTGGACTGGTATCCGATGCTCCCGGCGAAGTTGCCGCGACTTTGGCAGGAATCGGCTACGTGGATGGCCGGGCAGGCCAAGTTTGTGGCAAGTTATTCAAAAGCGTTCTGGCGCGAGAAGGGCCTTTCGGGGAGTTGCGCCAGTTACGCTGGCCCTCTGGTGGAAATCCATGATGCATGCGACGCGTCCGGTAATGATGCTTCGTTGTTCGGTTTCCTGGGTGTGCCACCCCAAGGGCGATCGCGCTTATGCAAACATGAGCTGATCGACCGTTCGGTACAACAGCTTGGCCGTCTATTTGGGCCTGACGCACTGCGGCCCGAACGGGTTTGGCTCAAGGATTGGGCAGAGGAGTCATATACCGCGACTACTGCCGATGCGATAGGCATAGCTAAGCATCCTAGTCCTTTGCCAACGGATTTACCCGAACCTTGGCACGGCAGGGTGTTTCTGTCAGGCACTGAGTTCGCTACGGACTTCGCCGGCTATCTGGAGGGTGCGGTACGGGCAGCTGAGCAGGCGGTGGAAGACTGGGCTCGCCATCAGGCTTCGGATTACACGGCCGCCTGAATTTCTCATCCACTTGCGATCGGAAACCATGCATATCAACGCAAACTTCCAACAGGCAGTTTTGATTCATGCTGATGATATTCCTTGGGTCCCTTCTTCTTTGCCTGGTGTTGAGTGCCGAATGTTGGACCGTATGGGTAACGAAGTGGCGCGTGCTACTTCCACTTCCTTGGTCCGCTACGCCCCGGGTAGCCGCTTTCCCCCACACACTCACGATGTTGGCAAAGAATATTTGGTGCTGGAGGGAGTATTCCAAGACGAGCTGGGTAATCATTCTCAGGACAGTTATGTCCGTAACCCGCCGCATAGCCGACACGCTCCACATTCTAAGCTTGGCTGTGTGATGGCTTGACTTATATTGTCGAGCTATCAATTGCTCCGGAAAGTATAAAAAAGGGTAAGGCATCATGCCTTACCCAAGGGGATACTTTTTAGCAACCTCGCTCAGTTTTGTTTGCTAGGAGAAGACCCTGTGCACTTTGTCAGCCATTCATGTCCCTTGAGCATGCAGTTCCAGTAAAACCAGGGTAATAGAGTTGCCTTAAGAAACCATGCAGTGTATCTGGGAATGATGGGGTTAAGCGGGAATGTGGGTAGCAGTTTTCCGCCGTATCCAAATTCGGCCAGGATGATTTTCCCAGTTTCCACCGTCAATGGGCATGAACCGTACCCATCGTAAGCGTGTGTCAGTGGTCGACCTTGTCTGGCAGCGATCAAGTTTTCAGCGACGATAACAACTTGCTTTCTGGCGGCTGCGGCTGTTTTGGCATTCGGGGCGGAACAGACGTCTCCCAAAGAAAAGACATTGTGGTAGCGAGGATGTCTCAGCGTGGCATGGTCGACTTCGCACCATCCAGCGGCATCTGCCAAGGGACTGTTTTTGACAAGATCTGGCGGGACTTGCGGAGGGACGACATGGAGAAGATCGAAGGATTTTTCCTTGCGAATGATATTGCCAGCAAAGTCCTTGTAATCGAACCAAGCCAATTTTTTGTTGCCATCGACTTTGACCAGATTGGAATTGAACACCAGCTTGGCATTATATTTTTCGACATACTTCATTAATGGAGGCACGAAGGCAGCTACTCCGAATAGCACGCCCCCGGCATTGTGGAATTCCACGTTAATGTTTTTCAAAACATCTTTCTTTAGCCAGTGATCGCATGACAGATACATTGCCTTTTGAGGAGCGCCCGCACATTTGATTGGCATCGGAGGTTGTGAATAGATGGCATTGCCGTTCTTCAATTGAGATACCAGAGTCCAGGTATAGGGTGCGAGATCAAAGCGATAGTTGGATGTAACACCATTTTTCCCCAAGGCCTCGGATAGCCCTTCTATTTTTTCCCAAGCTAAACGTAGGCCGGGGCAGACGATCAGCTGGTCATACTGAATCACCCTGCCGCCGCTGATGATGACCTGATTCATATCTGGATTAAGGAAATCGGCTGTGCTCTGTATCCAGGTTGCGCCGGGGGGAATGACCGATTCCATAGGTCGGCAAGTTTTATTAACATCAAACACCCCTCTGCCGACCAAGGTCCAAGCGGGCTGATAAAAATGTTTGCCATTTGGTTCGATTATGGCCACCGACAGATCTGGCCTTCGTTTCAAAATGCTGGCAGCTACGCTGATCCCTGCTGTACCGCCTCCAATAATCACAATGTCATAAACGCTGATTTTTTGCTTTGATGAAGCAAACTGATGGTTTGCCTTTGTTTGACCCATTATTTATTCCCCTCAATCTCATAATTTTTCCGCTTTTCGGAGAAACAAAACGCCATTGCATTCCATTAATTCAAGCCGATTGATGATCCTGTGTCATTTGTATCGGAGTAATCGAAGGATATAGCGCAGAACTTACACAGAGATTAATAGCAAGTGCGATGCCATAAGGGTCATCTTGTTGATATTTATAGACTTTAAAATTTTTTACCGTGGGCGAAGATGTTGCGGGCGGTAGAGAATGGCACTTATTTTTTAACGCCCATAGAGTTTGTGCCAAAGGTGGCACAGGCCGTTTGTCACGCTAATAGGTAGTCGTAAAACAATATATAAATTCAATAAATATTTACATATAAGATGTAAAAAAATATAATGTATTGATGTTTTGATAAGGAATTAAGTTTATGGAGCAAGGCTTGGAATTAAGCAACTTCTCTTTGCTGCGAGCTTCTGCAAGCAAGGCGTGCCTCCTGTTGAAGGTGCTGGCAAACGAGGATCGCTTTTTGATTTTATGCCAATTGACCGAAGGCGAGTTGAATGTTGGCGAGATCGAGGAGATGCTGGGAATTTTGCAGCCCACTCTGTCGCAACAACTTGGGATATTGCGTGACGAAGGTTTCGTTAAAACCCGACGAGAAGGCAAGTACATCTATTACAGCTTGGCGAGTTTTGAAGTAATCGAGGTCATGAAAACGCTATCAACTCTATATTGCGCAAAAGCACGAAAAGGCTACCAATAAAAGCTTATGCCCATCGTCCGTATGGATTTATTTTAAATAGATTAAATTGCCTGCATCAACGGAATAGTGCCAATGGAGATTAAAAATTATTTGCAAACGCTGGCACCGGATTGGACTCGTGGATACCGGCGTGGATGGTTGCAAGGGGATTTCACCGCAGGCGTGATCGTCACTATCATGCTTATCCCGCAAAGCTTGGCGTATGCACTTATTGCAGGGCTTCCGCCAGAGATTGGTTTGTATGCAAGTATTTTGCCCATGGTTGCTTATGCTATGTTTGGTACAAGCATGACTCTGGCAGTCGGCCCCGTTGCTGTTGCTTCGCTAATGACCGCCAGTGCATTGGCACCGCTCGCGCCTGCAGGATCTCCTTTATATGTGGCCTTGGCTACACAGTTGGCAATGTTGTCCGGAGTTTTTCTAATCCTGTTTGGCGTCATGCGCTTCGGGTTTATCTCCCACTTGCTTAGCCACCCCATTATTAACGGTTTCATAATTGGCTCGGCAATTTTGATAGCTGTTGGCCAGGTAAAGCATCTTCTTGGAGTGAAAGTGGAGGCGCAGGATGTCTACGACATCGTCGTCGAATTGTGGAGGATGCTGCCCAGTACCAACACTACCACTTTGATCATCGGATTATCCGGGCTAACCGTATTGTTCCTGTCGCGTAAACAAATTCCGGCGTTGCTGCGTCGTTTGGGGTTCCAGGAGCGTACTGCAGATTTGATGGGTAAGTTGGCTCCCATGTTTGTTGTGATTGTGTCTACGGTGGCAGTGGCCAGAATGGGTTTGCACACGCATCACGGGGTTAATGTGGTCGGAAGCGTCCCCAAAGGTATCCCGAGTTTCAATTTTGCTTTGCCGGATTATGAAGTTCTGAAGCAGCTATGGTTGCCGGCACTTTTAATCACGATCATCGGTTTTGTCGAGAGTGTTTCGATGGCGCAATCACTGGCGATGAAACGCAACCAAAGAATCAATCCTGACAAGGAACTGTTGGGTTTGGGCGCCGCAAATGTCGCCAGTGCCTTGTCTGGCGGGTATGCAGTCACTGGAGGGTTTTCCCGGTCAGTCGTTAACTTTAGTGCCGGCGCTCATACTCCATTGGCCGGTGTTATCGCAGCAGGCATGATGACAGTCGTGCTAATCGGATTCACCGATTACTTCGCGAATCTTCCTCAGGCCACGCTTTCAGCTACGATCATCGTAGCTGTCTTGGGGCTGGTTGATTTCTCCACACTGAAAGAAGCGTGGAAATATGACAAATCCGACGCTCTTGCCTTGTTAAGCACCGCAGTGGGGGTTCTGGTGCTAGGTGTCGAGGAGGGGGTCATGATTGGAGTGCTATTTTCTCTGTCGGCCTATTTCTGGCGCTCGGGCCATCCGCATATTGCGATTGTCGGAAGAATTCCCGGTACTGAACATTTTCGGAATGTTGACAGGCATAAGGTGGAAGGTGCCCCAGGCATACTGGTGATTCGCATAGACGAAAACCTGTTTTTTGGTAACGTTCAGATGATCGAAGATATGATCTATGCCAGAACTGACAATCATGAAGAACTTACAGACATTATTCTGATGTTTTCAGCTGTTAACAGAATAGATGCGACGGCCTTGAAAATCCTGAATGATATCAATCTCAACCTGATGAGCTCCGGGAAGAGACTTCATCTGACCGAAGTAAAGGGGCCGGTGATGGATAGGCTCAGGGACACGGAGTTTCTCAAAAAGCTAACCGGGAAGTGTTTCCTGAGTACGCATGAAGCTTGCCAAGCGCTTGGGGCCCGTGAGATAAAAGCAGGGTGCTAGTTTTATTGAATCCCCGCCAGGAGCCTCCCACAATAAAGACTAGACAGAGTTTGCATCACTTGAATAGCTTCGGTGCTGGTTGCCTTGTAATATATATATTTGCCTTCTCTTCTGGTTTCTACCAAGCCTTCTTCGCGCAGGACAGTGAGTTGCTGTGAAAGTGTTGGCTGGTGTATGCCCAGCAACTCTTCCAGTTCCCCAACATTTTTCTCCCCTTGGATAAGTTGACAAAGAATCAGTAAACGATCTTCGTTGGCCAAGACCTTTAGAAGATTGCACGCTGAAGATGCTGAATTCCGGAGTATCGCGATCTCGGCATCCGTCAATTGTCCGTCCATAAGCTCTCTCACTATTTTTATATATAAAATATTTACAGACAATATATTTATTAGTATTATGAATATTCCACTACCTTAATACTATAAAGTCATGATGATACCCAAAGTCAAAGCGTTTTTCGATGAGGCTACTTATACTGTTACCTATATCGTTTACGACGATATTGGTGGTCATTGTGCGGTCATAGACTCGGTTCTTGACTACGATCCGCGGTCTGGTCGAACTTCAACGAGTTCTGCCGACGCTGTCATAGCATTTGTCAGCGAACATGCTTTGAAAGTGCAGTGGCTGCTCGAGACTCACGCTCATGCGGATCATATAACTGCAGCTCCCTATTTGCGGAAAAAGCTGGGTGGCTTCATAGGAATCGGTAAGCATATTCAAGAGGTTCAGGGTGTCTTCAAGAAAGTGTTTAACCTGGAACCGGACTTCAGTATGAGTGGCGACCAGTTCGATCATCTGTTTTCAGACAACGAAGAATTCAATATTGGCAAGATTAAGGTTAAAGCTCTTCACGTTCCTGGGCATACCCCTGCGGATATTGCGTATCTTGTAGAAGATCAAATCGCATTTGTTGGCGACACACTTTTTATGCCGGATATCGGCACAGCCCGTTGCGATTTCCCAGGTGGCGATGCCCATACACTGTATCAGTCTGTGCAAAGAATATTGAACCTGCCCCAAGAAACCCGCTTATATATGTGTCATGACTATCCGCCAGAGGGTCGAGAGCCGAAATGGGAGACTACGGTTAAAGAAGAGCGCGAGAGAAACATTCATATTCATGAGGGGGTTACGGAGGAGGAGTTCATCATAATGCGTAGACGGCGGGATGAAGGCCTCCCAATGCCGACATTAATTTTGCCGTCCATTCAAATTAATATTCGGGCTGGCGAGTTACCGGCGCCCGAATCCAATGGGCTTAGCTATTTGAAAATTCCGTTGAATGGTATTTAGAGCCTACCGACATGAAGAAAAAATTTCATTGGATATTGCTAGTTATCGCTATTTTTGGGATAGGTGTAGCGCTATTAAAAAATGAAGTTTCCATTGCTAAAAGTCTAGCTAGTGAGTCGCCCGAGGCTCGATATTTTTTTTCGAAAAACTTTCCTAATGCACAGGGGAAAATACAGCCACTTGAACAGTGGCAAGGCAAAATTATCATTGCCAATTTTTGGGCGACATGGTGCTCACCTTGTCGCGAAGAAATGCCAGAGTTATCCCAAATACATAGCAAATATCTCAATAGGGGTGTGATGGTGTTAGGGATCGCCACTGACGACTCAGGAAAAATCAATGAATATGCCAAGAATAAGCCAATAAGTTATCCATTACTGGCAGGAGAGATAGATGCTATGAATCTTTCTGGAGTGTTGGGCAATAATAAAGGTGTAGTTCCTTATACCGTTATTATTAATAGAAATGGACAGATCGTTCGGACTTATTTTGGACGTATCAATTCTGCAGCAATAGACAAAGATGTGTCTGAGCTTCTAAAAGAGCAGCCTCAATAATTCGTCTTTTTGTGTGCTCAAGACATGTGGCAAATATGGGTCTAACCTAGATTGGTCTCAACAGGGTATAGTTTTGCTACATTGAAATAAAAAAACTGGCAAGCGCATTAAGTGGCTGTTTATTAATAATAAAAAATATTAAAAAGCCACCCCTACGAACCAAGGGGTCAGGAGTTCGAATCTCTTCGGGCGCGCCAGTTTATAAGGGCCACAGCAATGTGGCCCTTTTCATTTGTACCCTTCCTACTCATACTTCTCTATACACTGGACTAAATTTTCAGCTGTCGAGCAAGAGAGGTATCTGTATGTTTTTCAAACAGCTATTCGATACTGACTCATCCACCTACACTTATTTGATTGCCGATGACTCAACCCACGAGGCAGTCATCATCGACCCGGTGTTGGAGCAGGTGGAGCGTGATTTGAAACTCATACGCGAACACGGGCTCAAGCTTAAGTACACGCTGGAGACGCATGTCCACGCGGACCACATCACCTCCGCACAGGCGCTGAAACAATCAACAGGTGCGATCACAGCCGTTTCGGCCGACTGCAATGCGCAAGGCTACGACCTGATGTTGCGGGACGGCAATGTCATCCTGTTTGGCCATGAAGAAATTACCGTTATATCCACGCCTGGTCATACGCCAGGCAGCGTTTCTTTTCTTTGGAGAGATCGCGTGTTCACGGGCGACACGCTTTTTATCGGGGGCTGCGGACGTACCGATTTTCAAGGCGGCAACCCTGAGGAGTTGTGGAGCAGCATCACCGAAACCTTGTTTGCTCTGGATGAGCAAACGCTGGTTTTTCCTGGGCACGACTACAAAGGGCGTCGGCTAAGCAGCATAGGTGAGGAAAAGTACTTCAATGCCAGGGTTGCAGGCAAATCGCGCGATGAATTCATCGACATCATGAACAATCTCGGCCTGCCCATGCCAAAGCGAATCCATGAAGCGGTTCCTGCCAATATCGAAGCTGGCGCAATGCAAGCCGCAACCCATCCAGAACACAAGGTAGCGACTGAAACGACATTACAAAGCGTTTCGGCAACCCAGCTATTCGATGAAATAAAGGCCGGAAAGGTAGCTGTTCTCGATGTGCGAACTCAAGGGGAATTCGAGTCGCTTAAGATCGCGGGGGCTATCAATATCCCGCTGGATCGGCTCAATGTCGTCGATGTGATCTCGCGTTTTGGCGTTGATGCCGTTCTTTATTGCATCTGCCAGACTGGCACGCGCAGCCAGTACGCCACGGCCAAGCTGCGCACAGCAGGGATGCAGCGCGTGATTCATGTCGATGGTGGAACCAATGCCTGGATTTCCGCAGGTTTGCCGGTAGAGCACGGTAAGCGCAACACCATCTCGCTTGACCGCCAAATGCGCATCACTGCAGGCGCACTGATCATGTCTAGCGTCGCTATCGGCGCGCTATGGCATCCTGCGGGTTACTGGATTGCAGGCCTGATTGGTGCGGGTTTGATGTACGCCGGGCTTTCCAATTCATGTGGACTGACGACGGTGTTGGCCAAAATGCCATGGAATCGTTAAGCCTTTCTGGGTGAAATAAGCCATCACAAGCTGCCCGACACGGCCTCGGGTCGCTGACCTCGATCATTCGGCCTCCAACATTTCTCTGGTCGAGTTGCCAGGAGCACCAACCCGCTGTCGTTAGGTGGCGCAATGGCTATCTTGATAATTGACCTGTTGGCCTAAAGAAAAATGCGACGAGCCTGCAGTTGCGTTGTTTCCCAGCCGAGGTGGTGGTAGTAGCCGATTGCCGGTTCGTTTTCCATATCCACCAGTAGTTGGGCGCGCGTCGCGCCTTTCGCCCTGGCCCAGTCGAGAGCCGACTGGAGGAGCGCTTTCCCTGTGCCGGCACCGCGGTATTCGGGGCTGATCACCATGTCTTCCACCCAGGCCGAAGGCGAACCCTGTGCGGTGGAGATGACCAGCTGCGCGCTCACCATGCCGATAGTTTTGCCTCCTGCATCGCGTGCGACCTTGATGATGCCTTGTTCGGGCCGCGAAATCAGCAGCAATAGTCCGCGGACCTGGCGTTCACGGTCTGGCTGATAATCTTTTTCAATGCTGAACAGCTGGTTGAGCAATTTGACAAGTTGCGGAATATCTTCAACAGAAGCGGAGGCGATGTGGATGTCAGTCAAACTATTCCCCTTCACTCGCCTTATCGGCGTTTCCGTAGTGAATGATCGCCAGAAAACGGATCGGCATCTGGATCAGTTTTTCCGGGCGGTGCGGTAGTTCGCCGCGGAAGGTCAGCGAGTCGCCGGGTTCCAGCACATAGGATTCGCCGCCGACGCTGTACTCCACGATACCTTCCAGCATGTAGATGAACTCCGTTCCGGGATGCTCGAACGGCGGGAACTCCTCGTTCTGCTCTTCCAGCGATATTAGGAACGGCTCGAAGATTTTCTGCGGGCCCTGATCATAAGCCAGCAATTGATAGGTATGGCCGCAGCGGGTGCCTCGGCGGACGACTTCCATGCCCTGGCCGTTTTTGACGAACTGCGCGCCGCCGGTAGGCGCGTTGTAATCACGAAACAGCCGGGAGAGGGTGACGCCCAGCGAGTTGGCGAGTTGCTCCAGTGTATCCAGGCTGGTCGAAGCCAGCCCGTTTTCGATCTTGCTCAACATGCCGCGGCTGATGCCGGCTCGCTGCGAGACCTCCGCAATCGTCAGGCCATGCTGTTGCCGCAGTTGGCGTATGGTATGTCCGAGGTAGGCGTCGAGCGTATTGCCGGTGGGCGATACCTGGGCTGTTGCAGCTGTCTGGAGCGAGGTTGTCATAAGGTCGAAGCCTAATCGATGAAAGCATTAACAAGCAAATTCTTACATAAAAATCATGCGAGCCATATCCTAAGTTTCATTTTAATAAATAAAGTTTCAAAATTGTTATTGACTTCGTATTTTGGCTATGGATAAATAGCACCTAATGTTTCATATGATTAAATTAAGTTAATTAAATTGTCACTTGGAAAGTTGTGGTGATCATGTGCAAAACGAACACTAAAGAGATAGGAAGCGGCAATGCCATTAAGACTCCTTAAATACGCACTGAGTCGGGAACATCCAGCGCCGCGTTTTTTTCGGGCCTGTGAAACGCCCAAGAAAAGCTACGATGTCGTGATCATCGGCGGTGGCGGCCACGGTCTGGCCGCCGCTTATTATCTGGCGCGCGATCATGGCATCACCAATGTCGCAGTGCTGGAGCGCGGTTATATCGGCGGCGGCAATACCGGCCGCAATACCACCATCGTCCGTTCCAACTACCTCACCCCGGAAGGCGTTAATTTCTACAACGCCAGCGTCAAACTGTTCGAAGATCTGTCGCAGGACCTTGACCTGAATCTGTTCTATTCCACCCGCGGCCACTTCACACTGGCGCACACCGAATCGGCGATGCGCACGATGCGCTGGCGTGCCGAGGTCAACAAGCATGTCGGTGTGGAAAGCTACGTGGTCGGTCCGGACGAGATTTCCAAGGCTTGCCCGCAGCTTGATATCAGCTGCAGCGGCCAGGCACCCATTCTCGGTGCGCTTTATCACGCGCCGGGCTCCATTGCCCGGCATGACGCGGTGGCCTGGGGTTATGCCCGCGGTGCCGACCAGATGGGCGTCGAGATTTTCCAGAACACTGAAGTCACCGGCATCGACGTGCAGAGCGGCAAGGTCAAGGGCGTGCAGACCAACCGCGGCTACATCTCCACCAACAAGGTGCTGTCGGCCGTGGCCGGTTTCACGCCGCGCGTCACCAAGATGGTGGATGTCGAAACGCCGATCATCATCCAGCCACTGCAAGCCTGCGTCAGCGAGCCGATGAAGCCATGGCTGGACACCATCCTGGTTTCCGGCAGCCTGCACGTGTATGTCAGCCAGTCCTCGCGCGGCGAGCTGGTGATGGGCTCGTCGCTCGATCCGTACGAAGTGCACTCTACCCGTTCCTCGCTCGATTTCGTCGAGGGGCTGACGACGCACATCCTGGACATGTTCCCCTTCCTCTCCAATATCAAGATCGTGCGCCAGTGGGCCGGCATGGCCGACATCACGCCGGACTTCGCACCCATCATGGGCAAGACGCCAGTAGAAGGCTTCTACCTCGATGCCGGCTGGGGAACCTGGGGTTTCAAGGCCACGCCGATCAGCGGCAAGACCATGGCCGAGACGATTGCCAAAGACATGGCGCCGGAGTTGATTCACTCCTTCCGCCTGTCGCGCTTCGAGGATTACGAGTTGACCGGTGAAAAGGGCGCGGCTTCGGTCGGCCACTAAAGCTAAGGGTATACAGACATGAAATTACTGAAATGTCCGATGAATGGCGTGCGACCGCTGACCGAATTCGTCTTCGGCGGCGAGGTGCGTGACATGCCCGATCCGAATACCTGTTCGGACAAGGAGTGGGCGGCTTATGTCCACTACCGCAACGGCGCGCCGGGAATGAAAAAAGAATGGTGGTACCACGGCCCGAGCGGGACCTGGTTCATCGCCGAGAGAAATACGATGACGGACGAGGTGGCGCGTACCTATCTCTTCGGTCAGGAGGACAAGCAATGAGCATGCGTTTACCGAAGCAGCCGGGCGAATGGATCAACCGCAACAAGCCGGTGAAATTCACGTACGAGGGCAATACCTATCTGGGTTTCGAGGGCGACATCATCAGCAGCGCGCTCTGGGCCAACAATGAGCAGGTGCTGGGCCGCAGCTTCAAGTATCACCGTCCGCGCGGCGTGCTGAGCCTCGCCAACCATGACGTCAATGCGATGATGACCGACGGCGTGGATACCAATATGCGTGCCGACGTGGTTGAGGTCAGGAACGGCATGCAGCTGACGGCCGTGAACACCGACGGCGGCGTGAGGAAGGACAAGAACAGCTACATCGACAAGATTTCGAAGCTGTTGCCCGTGGGCTTCTACTACAAGGCCTTCCATACGCCTCGCAGCCTGTTCCCGTTCTGGGAAAACATCATCCGCAAGGCGGCCGGTCTGGGCGTTGTCAATTTCCATTACCCGCGCATCCTCAAGCGCAAGCTCAACACGCATTGCGACCTGCTGGTCGTCGGCGCCGGCCCATCCGGCCTGACCGCCGCCATCGTGGCGGCGCATAACGGGCTGGAAGTGACGCTGGTCGATGAGAATCAGCAGGTCGGCGGCAGCCTGACCTATGACCGCGCTGGCTCGGGCGAAGCGGCAACGCAATTGCAGGAATTGCAAACCCTGCTGGCCAAGTACCCCAATATCACAGTGATTTCCGGCGCCTACGCCGGCGGTTATTACGCTGACCACCTGATCCCCATCGTCGGCGCCGACGGCATTACCAAGGTGCGGGCGAAGGCGGTGATCGTCGCCAGCGGCGTATTCGAGCAGCCGCCGGTATTCCGCTACAACGACCTGCCTGGCGTGATGCTGGGTTCGGCCGCGCAGCGCCTGATCCATCGCTACTCGGTCAAGCCTTTCGAGAATGGCGTGGTGGTCACGGCCAACAGCCACGGTTACCGCGTGGCGCTGGACCTGCTGCAGGCCGGTTGCAAGGTGGCGGCCATCATCGATATGCGCGCCGCAGGCGAGGATAGCGAACTGGCGGAAAGCGTCGCCCGCAAAGGCGTGCCTGTCCGCAAGGGCTGCTGCGTCTATGAAGCGCTGTCCGCCCCCGGCAATCTGGGCGTCAGGGGCGTGGTGGTGTGCGCCTACAATGAAACCACCAGCGAAGCCGATGCTGCGAATGTCACCACCATCGAATGCGACGGGGTTGCGATGAGCGCCGGCTGGGCACCTGCCGGGGCGTTGCTGTATCAGGCCGGAACCAGCATGCGTTACGACGAAGGGGTGCATCAGTTTGTGCCAGCGCGCCTGCCGGTCGGCGTGTTTGCCGCGGGCAAGGTCAATGGCGTATTCGACCTGGAGGCACGCATGATGGATGGCGCGCGCGCCGTCTCGGACGTGCTGCGTCACCTGGGCAAGCAGGCACCGCAGATCGATGTCGCACCGCACAGCGAAGCGTCGCCGAGTCACCCATATCCCATCGTGCCGCATCCCGCCGGCAAGAATTTCGTCGATTTCGACGAGGACTTGCAGGTCAAGGATTTCGTCAACGCCGCCAAGGAAGGCTTCGACAACATCGAGTTGATGAAGCGCTTCACCACGGTCGGCATGGGCCCCAGCCAGGGCAAGCATTCCAACATGAACGCGATCCGTATCCTGGCGAAGATCCGCGGCTTGCCGGTGGACCGCATCGGCACCACGACGGCACGGCCGTTCTTCCATCCCACGCCGATCGGGCATTTGGGCGGTCGCGGTTTCCATCCGCATCGCCTGACTTCCATCCACGGCTGGCATGAAGCGGCTGGCGCGGTGTTCGTTGAAGGCGGCGCCTGGCTGCGTCCGGCATATTACGACAAGCCCGGCGTGGACAAGCGCGACATCGTGCAGGACGAGGCGATGGCGGTACGTCTCTCGGCCGGCATCATCGACGCCGGTACGCTGGGCAAGATCGAAGTGTGCGGCCCGGATGCCTCGCAATTCCTGGAGCGCTTCTATACCGGCAGCTTCGCCAGCCAGAAAGTCGGCGAGACGCGCTTTGCGCTGTTGCTGGACGAATCCGGCGTCGTGGTCGATGACGGCGTGGCGGCGCGCCTGGAGGACGAGAAATTCTACGTCTCCACCAATACCTCCAACGCGGCGGCGGTGTACCGCGAAATGCAGCGTTGGCTGCAGCAGTGGCAACTGAGCGTCGGCCTGGTCAACGTGACCGGCTCCATGGGTGCGATGAACCTGGCCGGACCCAACGCACGCGACATTCTGGCAAAGCTGACGCCGCTGGACCTGTCGGAAAAAGGATTCCCGTCCGGCCATGTGCGTGAAACGAAAGTGGCCGGCGTGGCTGCCCGCATCCTGCGCGTCGGCTTCGTGGCCGAGCTGGCCTACGAAATCCATGTGCCGGCCGCCGAAGCGCGCCATGTGTGGGAAGCGATCATCGAGGCCGGCAAGGAAGACGGATTGCGGCCGTTCGGTACCGATGCGCAACGTCTGCTGCGTCTGGAAATGGGCAACCACCTGGTCAGCCACGATACCGATGGGCTTACCAACCCTTACGAAATCGGCTCTGACTGGGCGATCAAGATGGGCAAGCCCTTCTTCGTCGGCCAGCGCAGCCTCAAGATCATTGCCAGGAAGCCGGTCACCAAGCGACTGGTTCCCTTCGTGCTGGACGAAGGCTACAACGGCGAAATGCCGCAGGAATGCAACCTGGTGATCGACGATGCCAACCAGATCAGGGGCCGGGCAACCAGCGTCGCTTTCAGCCGCTCGGTCGGCCGCGTGATCGGCTTCGCTTATGTAGACCCGGACACGGCCACGGCGGGTTCGGTGTTCCGCATCCGTACCGATGGCGGGGCGATGGTCAATGCGACGGTTGCCAAAACACCGTTCATCAAGACGCACAAAGGAAATTGAATATGGAACCCTTAACCCGGGTAACACCCGTCGCCTACGCCCAGCAGCGGCTTTCTCCGAAGATGACCGTACTGAATGGCATGGAAGTCGCTATTGAATTTGCAAGTGCGGAAATCGAAAACAAGCGCAAGAGCACGCTCGGCATCTGCGATGTCAGCTGCTTCCCGCGTTTCGGGGTCAAGGGCCTGAATGCGGTGCAGTGGCTGAAGGAGCACAAGGTCGAAATCCCGCCGCAGGGCAATGCATGGGTTCAGCACAAGCCGGATACGCTGGTGCTGCGTCTGGGGCTTAACGAATTCCTGGTGGAAGACCAGCTGAACGGAAAAGCATGTGAGGCATTGCATGCGGCTAATCAGCCCAAGGCCTATGGAATCTACAAGGTGCAGCGCAACGATACCGCACTGATTTTGAGCGGCAGTCGCGTACAGGCGCTTTTTTCCGAAGTCTGCGCGCTTGATCTGCGCGATCAGGCGCTGGCACCCGACGCGGTGGTGATGACGCAAATGGCTGGAATCTCGGTCACCCTGCTGCGCCAGCAGCTGAACGGCGAAACGGTTTATCGCCTGTGGTGCGACGGGACATACGGCCCTTACATATGGGACACGCTGCTTGAAATCGCCGAGGAACTCGGCGGTGGCGCGGTTGGCGTCTCCTGTCATTTCAAGGAAATGCTCTAACAGGCTTTATCAATTTCTTAGGAGAAATTATGAAAACGTTGGCGGAAGCAAAGAAGTTCCTGAAAGACAATGACGTCAAGTACGTCCTGGCGCAATTCGTCGACATCCATGGGGTAGCCAAGGTCAAGTCAGTACCGGCCGATCACCTGGAAGACATTCTCAAGAACGGCGCGGGCTTTGCCGGCGGCGCCATCTGGGGTATGGGCATCGAGCCGAACGGCCCGGACTACATGGCGGTGGGCGAGCTCGGCACGTTGAGCCTGATGCCCTGGCAGCCGGGTTACGCGCGCATCATTTGCGACGGCCATGTGGAAGGCAAGCCCTACGGCTACGACTCGCGCGTGGTGCTCAAGGCGCAGATCGAGCGCCTGAAGAAAAAAGGCTGGATCCTGTACACCGGTCTGGAGCCCGAGTTCTCGCTGCTGCGCATGGACGAGCACGGCCAGATTCACCCCAACGACCCGACCGACAAGCTGCAAAAGCCCTGTTACGACTACAAGGGCATCACCCGCAACGCGGCCTACCTGGAAAAGCTGACCGAATCGCTGCGCGCGGTGGGCATGGACGTTTACCAGATCGACCATGAAGATGCCAACGGCCAGTTCGAGATCAACTACACCTACGCCGACTGCCTGAAGAGCGCCGACGACTACATCATGTTCAAGATGGCGGCGAGCGAGATTGCCAACGAAATGGGCATGATCTGCTCCTTCATGCCCAAGCCGTTCAGCAACCGTCCCGGCAACGGCATGCACATGCACATGTCCATCGGCGACGGCAAGAAGAGCCTGTTCCATGACGACAGCGACCCGACCGGCCACGGCCTGTCCAAGCTGGCCTACCACTTCATGGCCGGCATCCTGCACCACGCGCCGGCACTGTGTGCGCTGGCCGCACCGACCGTCAACTCCTACAAGCGCCTGGTTGTCGGACGTTCGCTCACCGGGGCGACCTGGGCGCCGGCCTACATTTCCTACGGCAACAACAACCGCTCGACCATGGTGCGCATTCCCTACGGCCGCATCGAGCTGCGCCTACCGGACGGTTCCTGTAACCCCTACCTGACCGCCGCCGCGGTGATCGCCGCCGGCCTTGACGGTGTGGAACGCGAGATGGATCCGGGCAAGGGCCACGATATCAACCTGTACGACCTGACGCCGGCCGAGCTGAAAAAGCTGGGCATCGGCATCCTGCCGCAGGACCTCAACGAGGCCCTGAACGCGCTGGAAAACAACAAGGTGATCCGCGATGCGCTGGGTGACGGGCTGACTTCGGAGTTCATCAACCTGAAGCGCATGGAGTGGGTGGATTACATGCGCCATGTGTCGGACTGGGAAATCAACCGCTACGTCGAATTTTATTGAAACCGAAATCGCCCGAAGTTTTCGGGCTTAGGAAGGAGAAGCAGTATGTGTGGAATTGTTGGATTGCTGGTGAAGAACCAGAAAATGCGCGCCAATATCGGCGAGCTGATGCTGCCGATGCTGATCGGCATGACCGAGCGCGGCCCTGACTCCGCTGGCCTCGCCATCTTCGGCGCGCCGGTTTCGGACGACAACCGCAAGTTCAATTTGTATGCGGCCGATGAGGATTTCAACTGGCACAAGCTGGGCCATGATTTCCTGACGCATCTCGGCACCCAGGCGCAGATCGAGCAGAAGGCGAACCATGCCGTGCTGACCACGAACCTGGAGCCTTCGACCGTGCGCGCCTGGCTCAAGGATCATTATCCGCAGCTGCACCTGCTGTCGGTGGGCCAGCTGATGGACATCTACAAGGATACCGGCACCCCGGCGGAAGTCGCTGAGCGCTACAGCTTCAAGAACCTGACCGGCACGCACCTGGTCGGCCACACCCGCATGGCGACCGAATCCGCCGTGACCCCGGCCCACGCCCACCCGTTCACGGCCGGCGAAGACTGGTGCCTGGTGCACAACGGCTCGCTCTCCAACCCCAACAGCCTGCGCCGCATGCTGCAGCATCAGGGCATCAGCTTCGAGACCGACAACGATACCGAAGCCGCCTGCCGCTTCCTGGAATGGCGCATGCGCGAAGGCGACGACCTGCGTACCGCGCTGAACAAGGGTTTCGACGAGCTGGACGGCTTCTTCACGCTGCTGATGGGCACGAAGGACCAGCTCGCGCTGGTGCGCGACCCGTTTGCCTGCAAGCCAGCCATCGTGGCCGAGCACGACGACTACGTGGCGATTGCTTCCGAGTACCGCTCGCTGGCGCACCTGCCGGACGTAAAGAACGCTCACCTTTTCGAACCGATGCCTGAGGAACTTTACATATGGAAAGTCTAGACCTTCACAAGATCACCGTGCGGGAACTCAACCAGTACCTGCACAAGGAACTGCCGAGCAAGAACGGCGTGAAAAAGCTGGAGATCCTCAACCCGGACGGCATGCACAGCATCGCCGCCGGCATGGACCTCCCGATCGACATCGACATCAAGGGCCACGGCGGCTACTACGTCGGCGGCATGAACAAGCACGCCAACATCACGGTGCACGGCAACGTGGGCTGGGGCGTCGCGGAAAACATGATGTCCGGCACCGTGCGCGTCAAGGGCTTTGCCTCTTCCGCCGCCGGCGCGACCGGCCGTGGCGGCACCTTGATCATCGAAGGCGATACCAGCCTGCGCTGCGGTATCTCGATGAAGGGCATCGACATCGTGGTCGGCGGCAGCATAGGCAATTTCTCCGGCTTCATGGCGCAAGCCGGTCGCATGGTGATCTGCGGCGATGCCGGCGATGGCCTGGGCGACTCGATGTACGAAGCGGTGTTCTACGTGCGCGGCAAGATCAAGTCGCTGGGTGCGGATGCCCAGGAAGAGCCGATGACCGAAGCTGACTACGCGGCGGTGCAGGAACTGCTGGACCGTGCCGGCTTCAAGCACAACCCGAAGGAATTCAAGCGGGTCGCCGGTGCCAAGAAACTCTATAACTGGAACGCCGACGCGAACCAGGAATACTGATACAGGATACAGATCATGACCAAAAAACTAGTACTGGAAGAAAGCGCTGGCTTTGACCAGAAAGTCATCGAATACGTGCACCGCGCTTCGGCGACCGGGCTGTACGAGATTCGCGGCATGGGTGCCAAGCGCCACCTGCCGTCCTTCGACGACCTGGTGTTCCTGGCCGGTTCCGCCTCGCGCTACCCGCTGGAAGGCTACCGCGAGAAGTGCACCACCACCACCGTGCTGGGCACCCGTTTCGCCAAGAAGCCGATCGAACTGGCGATCCCCATCACTATCGCCGGCATGAGCTTCGGCGCACTGTCTGGCCGGGTGAAAGAAGCCCTGGGCCGCGCTGCGACCGAAATGGGTACCTCGACCACCACCGGCGACGGCGGCATGACCCCGGAAGAGCGCCAGTCCTCCAAGACGCTGGTGTACCAGTGCCTGCCTTCCCGTTACGGTTTCAACCCCGATGACCTGCGCCGCGCCGACGCGATTGAACTGGTGATCGGCCAGGGCGCGAAGCCGGGCGGCGGCGGCATGCTGCTGGGCCAGAAAGTTACCAAGCGCGTGGCCGGCATGCGTACGCTGCCGGTCGGCGTCGACCAGCGTTCCGCCTGCCGTCACCCGGACTGGACCGGTCCGGACGACCTGGCGATCAAGGTGGCCGAACTGCGCGAAATTACCGACTGGGAAAAGCCGATCTACATCAAGGTGGGCGCCACCCGCACGTTCAACGACGTGAAGCTGGCCGTGCACGCCGGCGCCGACGTGATCGTGGTCGACGGCATGCAGGGCGGTACCGCCGCCACGCAGACCGTGTTCATCGAACACATCGGCATCCCGACCCTGGCAGCACTACGCCAGGCGGTGGACGCACTGGAAGACATGAACATGCGCGGCAAGGTGCAGCTGATCGTCTCCGGCGGCATCCGTACCGGTGCCGACGTGGCCAAGGCGCTGGCGATGGGTGCCGACGCCGTGGCCATCGGCCAGGGCATCCTGCTGTCGCTGGGTTGCAACAGCAGCAGCTATCTGCACGAAGGCGCGCACATCGACGCGACCGCCGACTACAACGCGCTGGGCACCGCGCCCGGCTACTGCCACCACTGCCAGACCGGCAAGTGCCCGGTGGGCGTGACCACCCAGGACGAGGAACTCGAACTGCGCCTGGAACCGCTGACCGGTGCCAAGCGCGTCAAGAACTACCTCAAGACGCTCAACATGGAACTCACCACGGTCGCGCGCGCCTGCGGCAAGTCCAACGTGCATCACCTGGAGCGTGAAGACCTGGTGGCACTGACGATAGAAGCCGCGGCAATGGCCAAGATTCCGCTGGCCGGTACCGATTGGATTCCGGGAGTTTCCCGCTTCTGATTTTCTCTGTGTAGCAATCCTCCCCGACGACAAGTCGGTTCAGGAAGGGGACTGTGATGATGAACAACAGGCAAATGTTGGGGAGGAGTGTTTTTCTCCTTCTCCTCCCGGCAGCCGATAGGTTTACCTCTCGGCATGGCTGTTCAGGCATGGCAGCTCCCTTCCGTCTTTTCTTCCGGAGGGCGCGGCAAGTTGCGCGGCTCTCCAGCAGGTTGCCTGTAGTTGTTTCAGAAGTGGCAAACGTGCGCCCGCCCATGACTTCATGCGCGGGCGTTTTTGCATTTTAAAAGTGACAAGAGGAGAGAAGTCGATGAAACAAGATCTTAAATCGCGAATACAGCGAATGTTCATGCAGGACTGCATCATGGCCTGGTTCGACGTGTTGTTGCTGTGGGCCGTTGCGGCGTTCGTGCTCTACGACACGCTGGCGTTTGTCGAGGACGGCAATATCCGCATGGCGCTCTATGTGTCCTGCGGCATCCTGGTGCTTTTCAACACCGCCTCGGTCGCAGCAATGACCAGCCATTACGCGGAAGACAAGGAGTTCATCTACGGTCTCGACATCAAGCACCTCGATGCCAACCGTGAGGAAGCCGCCCGGGTTTCATTGGCAGCCGCACAGGGGAGGGCATGAGCATGGCACAGAAATACAGTCCCAAAAAACAGAGCGGCCTTGGCCAGTTCATCGACAGCATCTTCATCCTGGTGCTGGTGTACGTCAGCCTTTACATCCCCTTGCTGTTGAAACCCGAGGCCGCCGAAGAAGCGGCCGGGGAAGCGGTAAAACCGACCTGGGAGTTGCTCAATCTCCCGCCGGTGGTGCAGGAGCAATGGGTAAAGCTCGGTTATGACGCGGAAAAGGCCGCCGGGCTGATTGGCTCCAGGTTCGATTACACCATCGATCCGCTCATGCTGCTGATTACCGCGGGCGTGATCGTTGGCTATTTCGTTTTCATGATCAAGGTTTCCGATAAGCAGTATCGGGAAGTCATCGCAGAAAAGTTCGGCGACAAATAAGCGCCGACACGACAACGAGGGGACAAGAAATGAGTTTCTGGCAACTGTTGAGTTATGCCGCCTGGGGGATCTCGGGCTTGCTGATCCTGTGGATGCTCGCCGACATGGCAAGCGTTTCAAAACAATACGATGAAGACTTCCTGATGAGTTCGCGTGAAGGCGCGGATGAGCTCACCGATAAATAGCCTTCACTGAGGAGAATGAGATGAGTAATTCTGCTGCAAGCGCTGCGGGATCGCAGCGCATATCAATGCTGAAAGTGCTGAATCCTTTTCATGTGTGGGCGCTGGGGGTCGGCATCGTGCTGGTGGGCGAGTTCATGGGATGGAATTTTTCCGTGGCCAAGGGCGGGGCTTACGGCGCGCTGATTGCCTGCTGGGTGATCGGCCTGCTGTATACCTGCGTGGCGATGATCGATTCCGAAGTGACGTCGACGGTGGCGGCGGCCGGGGGGCAGTACACCCAAGCCAAGCATATCATCGGGCCATTGATGGCGTTCAATGTCGGGTTGTATCTGGTCATGGCCTATACCATGCTGGAAGCGGCGGACGCCTTGATCGTCGGTGACCTGATGAAGTCAGGGGCGGAAGCCATGGGCTATGCCGGGCTGGATACCCAGCCGTTCGTGGTGCTGACCATCGCCTTTCTGGCGTGGCTCAATTACCGCGGCGTGTTCATGACACTGACGCTCAATTTCGTCATTACGCTGGTCGCCTTCATCGCCATCCTGATCCTGTTCATTGGCGTCGACCCGATGAATCCGGGTGCGGTGCTGAAGCACAAGGAGCTGCTGACCGACCTGCCCTACGGCTGGATCGGCGTCATCGCCTCGCTACAGTTCGGCATGTGGTATTTCCTCGGCATCGAAGGCACCTGCCAGGCGGCGGAAGAAACACGTTCGGCCGCACGGTCGATTCCGCTCGGCACCATGGGCGGCATGATGACGCTGCTGGTGGCGGCAACGCTGACCTGGTACATCTGTACCGGTCTGATGCCGTGGCAATACCTGGGCCAGGCTTACACGCCGCTGTATGACGCCGCGACCATCGTCGGCAACCCCAACCTGCAGATCCTGCTGTTCGTCGGCACGCTGTTTGCCGCGGTGGCATCCGCCAACGGCTGCATCAACGATGCTTCGCGTGCATGGTTCTCGCTCGGCCGCGACCGCTTCATGCCGGGCTGGTTCGGTGCCATCCATCCGCGTTATCGCACGCCGTACCGCGCGATCATCTTCCTGATCCCCATTGCGGTGTCGTTTGCGTTTACCGGGTTGCTGGACCAGGTGATTACCTTCTCCATCCTGTCGGGCCTGCTGGGTTACACCTTCATGTCCATCAACATGGTGAAGTTCCGCAAGATGTGGCCGATCGGCAGCATCAAGCGCGGGTATATCCACCCGTTCCACCCGATCCCGGCGATCGTGCTGTTCGTGCTCTGTTCCGCCGTGTATTTCGCGACCTTCCTCGGTTATGGCGCCTCGCTGCTGGCGATCATGGCGTTCTATATCGCCGCCTCGGTCTGGTTCACGCTGCGGCGCTACCAGTTCGTCAAGCGCGGTGACCAGTTCACGATGCCGTGGCCGCGTCCTAAAGGTTATTAAGGAGAACATGACATGAACAAAAAATTGCTATGTGCCACGGACGGTTCGCACAGCGCCGACAAGGCGGTGGATTACGCCATCGCGCTGGCCGCACAAACCGGTGCGCACCTGACGTTCCTGACCGTCAACCACGTGACCAGCGCAGACCTGTCGCGCAGCGCATTCTGGGATTCCACCGTGCTGAGCGTTGCGGAAGCCCAGTTGCGGAGCGAACTGCAGGCTGTTGCCGCCAAGGCGCAGGCTGCCGGGTTGAAGGATGCCGACTGTGCGACCGCGGATGGGCACAACATCGCCGCCGCGATCATCAGTTTTGCCGAGAAGAACGGCTACGACCATGTGATCACCGGCTCGGTGGGCCGCACCGGCGTCGCGCGCATGCTGCTCGGCTCGATCGCGCAGGACGTCATCGTCAAGGCGCACTGCCCGGTCACGGTGGTGCGTTGAGTTAGCTGTCCATGAAGTACGGAGGGCGCAGGCCGCCAACGCCTGCCCCTCCTTTTACGGTGAATCCATGATGCCAATTTTCAATATCGTTCTCGCCATACTGTTTGCCGCGATCCTCTGCTGGATGTACCGCCGCCATCACCTCAAGACATGGGAAGGGCGTTCGCGCCTGTTCGACGAATGCCGGAGCCTGCTGCAAAACCCGCGCGTGATACGCAATGAAGCCGGCTACGCGCAGCTCGAAGGCGATTTTCAGGGCTACCGTGTGCGCCTGGGCCTGGAAGAGGACCACCTGACGATGCGCAAGATTCCTTCGCTGTGGCTGCACCTGGTGGTCGAAGGCAAGGGAAGCGCGACCGCCGGCACGCTGGACATGCTGATGCGTCCGCAAAACACCGAATTCTACAGCCCGTCCTGGAACTGGGACGGCACGGTCACGCCGCTGCCCGGCTGGCCCGGTCACGCGCTTTACCGCACGCAGGACACGCCGCCCGACCTGCAGTTGATTGACGCGCACGTACGGCAACTGTTCAGCGACGAAAAAGCCAAGGAACTGTTGCTGACGCCGCGCGCGGTGCGGCTGACCTACCAGGCCAAGCAGGCCGAGCGAGGCGAATACCTGTTGCTGCGCGCCGCCAGTTTCGATCATTTACCGCTGCATTCCGACACCGTGCTGCCGTTGCTGGCCCGTGCGATCGGGATACGGCAAGACCTCGAAGGAGCAAGCGCCTGATGGCTACTACCCTGGATAAACCCGTGGGACCGCCGATGCGGCCGCACATCGTGCTGCTGGTGGCGCTGATATTGCCCGGCGTCGGCCAGGTGCTCAACAACACGCCCATGCGCGGGTTGACGATGCTGTTCTTCATGCTGATGCTGGGCGTCATCACCTTCAATCTTGCCGGACCGGAGATATCCGTTGTCGGCAAGTTCGCAGGCGGCATTTTCGTCTACGCGATCTCGGTGATGGATGCCTATTACTGGGCACGCTATCGCTGGGAACGCCACCGGTTTTCCGCATGAATCCGGTTGTCGTCATCCGTTTCTCGCCGACCGAGGGCCCCGGCCACCTGGCGGAATTCCTCGACGCGGAAGGCATCCCCTGGCGCCTGATTCGCATCGATGCCGGCGATCCGCTGCCTTCGAGCATAGGCGAATGCGCCGGCATCGCGATGATGGGCGGGCCGATGAGCGTCAACGACCCGCTGCCGTGGATCCCGCCGCTGCTGGACCTGATCCGTGACGCCGTCGATGAGGATGTGCCGCTGCTCGGCCACTGCCTCGGCGGTCAGCTGATCGCGAAGGCGCTGGGCGGTACCGTTACCGACAACCAATTCAAGGAAATGGGCTGGCATGAGGTGGAGGTGGTAGGCGGCGCAACGGCGGCGCCGTGGTTCGACGACTTGCCTGCCTTCACCACCTTCCAGTGGCACTACCAGACCTTCAGCATCCCGCCCGGCGCGACACGCGTATTGCGCAATGGCTGGTGTGAAAACCAGGCCTTCGCGCTCGGGCCGCATATCGGCTTCCAGTGCCACATCGAGATGACTGCGGAAATGGTGAAGATCTGGTGTGCAAGCGACGCGGAGGAAATCGCCGCGGCCGGCGGCACGCCTTCGGTGCAATCCCTGCCGCAGATATTGGACGGGCTGGAGGGGCGCATCGCGTCGCTCAACCGCGTCGCGGATGTCGTTTACCGCCACTGGACGCGGGGCTGCATTGAGCTTTTCTACCCCATCTAACCATTTGGGAGTAATCCCTAATTGGAATGGTAAGCGCCTGATTCGGGCTGGATAATTGCCCCAAGTTTGATGGCTTTGCAAGATATTGAGTGGTCATCGGCTTATCTCCTCTCTCTCCCCGAATGGTGAGAACCTGGAAGGGGGTTGGATCTAGAGATGCATGCACCGGCACCGTTCTTTTTCTTGTTCAGGATGGACCCATGCAGGCAATCCCGACCCCCTTCGTCTTTTTTGAGAGAAAAGACAGTCCGAGCGGTATGGCATGGGCAATGATCGTGTGATTGAAAGGCGAACATAATGAATTTACCCATCGATTTCCCCGTACTACCCATCGAGGACGTGCAGAACACTCCGGATCTGCGGCGCATGGCCATCGACAAGGTGGGCATCAAGGCGCTGCGCCATCCGGTCAGAATCCAGGACAAAACCGGCGGCGTGCAGCATACCGTCGCCACCTTCAACATGTACGTGCACCTGCCGCAGCACTTCAAGGGCACCCACATGTCGCGTTTCGTCGAGATCCTCAACCTGAACGAGCGCGAAATCACGGTAGCCAATTTCGAGGCCATGCTGCGCGAGATGGCCGTGCGCCTCGAGGCCGAGTCCGGCCACATCGAGATGCGCTTCCCGTTCTTCGTCAACAAGGCGGCGCCGGTATCCGGCGTGCAGAGCCTGATGGATTACGAAGTCGAAATGCACGGCGAGATCCGCGACGGCCGCACCAGCGTCACCCTCAAGGTGCTGGTGCCGGTGACCAGCCTGTGCCCGTGCTCGAAAAAGATCTCCAGCTATGGTGCACACAACCAGCGTTCGCACGTGACCATTACCGCGCAGCTCAACGATTTCATCTGGGTGGAAGACCTGATCCGCGTGGTCGAAGAGCAGGCGTCGAGCGAACTCTACGGCCTCCTGAAGCGGCCGGACGAGAAATTCGTCACCGAGTACGCCTACGACAACCCCAAGTTCGTCGAGGACATGGTGCGCGACGTGGCGGCACAGCTCAACGCCGATGCGCGCATCGCCCGCTACTCGGTGGAATGCGAGAATTTCGAATCCATCCACAATCACTCCGCCTATGCGGTGATTCATGGCGGGAGCGCAGCATGAACGACATCAACCCCGCTTTCCTCGGGCTGGATCAGGAATACCAGGTGGGCATCAGCCCGATCACCGACATCATCGATGACATCCGCGCCGGGCGCATGGTGGTGCTGGTGGATGAGGAAGACCGCGAAAACGAGGGCGATCTGGTCATGGCGGCCGAATTCGCCTCACCGATGGACATCAATTTCATGGCCATGCACGGACGCGGGCTGATCTGCCTGACGCTGACCGAGGCGCGTTGCAAGCAGCTGAATCTTTCGCGCATGGTCGAGCGGAATGGAACGAAACTGGGCACCAATTTCACGGCTTCCATCGAAGCCGCGCAAGGTGTCACCACCGGCATTTCAGCGGCGGATCGCGCGCTGACCATCCAGGCGGCAGTAAAAGCCGATGCGAAGCCGACGGACATTGTCAGCCCCGGGCATGTGTTCCCGTTGATGGCGCAGAACGACGGCGTTCTGGTGCGCGCCGGGCATACCGAAGCGGGTTGCGATCTGGCGCGCATGGCCGGGCTGGAACCGGCGGCGGTAATCTGCGAAATCCTCAACGACGACGGCTCCATGGCGCGCCTGCCTGATTTGCGCGCATTCGCCGCGCAGCACGGCCTCAAGGTGGGCACCATCGCCGACCTGATCCGCTACCGCAGCCAGACCGAGACGCTGGTCGAGCGCGCAGTCGAACGCATGATCACCACCCCCTACGGCGAATTCCGGCTGGTGGCCTACCACGACCGCACCGCGCACGAAACGCACCTGGCGCTGGTGAAAGGCGAGCCGGGAATGGCGCGCGACACGCTGGTGCGGGTGCACGAGCCGCTGTCGGTGTTCGACCTGCTCGACTGCGGCAGCCGCACCCATGCCTGGAGCGTGCCGCGGGCGATGGAAATGATCCAGCAGGCCGAGGCCGGCGTCATCGTGCTCTTGCGCCGCGCGGAGGAAAGCAGCGAC